>CALGOY010000105.1 GCA_937960725.1 uncultured Bacillota bacterium | reverse complement strand
GTTAAGGCTATTATTTTCTTTATTATTCTCTCTGCATAGCCTTAGCTCCTACCGGCTTCGCTAAATAAACTGGAAGAGTAGGCAAAAGCATTCGAAAGCCAATTTAATAAAAAAGAGAGAGACATATTGTAAAAACATTAATATGTCTCTCCCTTATTTTTAGCTCTTTTAATAAAAAGCTTTTATATCTTGATTCTAAAGGTCTTTATTTCATAAGGCTTAATCTCTATGTCAAACCCATCGCCGCTAAGCTCTACAGGAGCCTGATCTTCTTCAAGCAGGTTGCACTCCGCTATTGAAGAAGCCTTCACTCCCAATGCTACATGGGCCTTAGTCAGTGCATTATCGCACTCATACATGCGGACAATGATGCCATCTCCATCCTCGGCCTCTTTTATAGTTTCTATTATTACATTCTTTTTATCAACAGATATAAATGAATTAGCTGTTCCAGGAACTCCACCTTTGATAACATAAGCTGGCTGGTTTAGCTTATAAGCCTCCTGTACAGCTCCGCCGTTGCGCCAGTTCTCTGCATGGGGATACAGGGCATAGGTGAAATAATGTTCCTCATAGTCCGACATCGGATTAGGCTCAATCCCTGATTTAATCAAAGTAATCGCTGCATTGCTATCTTTTATCGAATGACCATATTTGCAATCGTTTAGTAAGCTAACCCCATAATGTCCTTCTGACAAATCGATCCACTTTTGTCCACAGCTTTCGAACCTTGCCACATCCCAGCTAGTATTGGTATGAGTCTTTCTGGTTACATTGCCAAACTGAATCTCGAAAGTTGCTTCATCCGTGTGAACATTTAGCGGGAAGTGGACCTTTAGTAAATGCTGGTGCTCCTTCCAATCTACATAGGTTTCAAAGTCAATTCTCCTGCTGTTTGCGTAAAAGTAAATCTTCTGCTTAATTACGGAGTTACTAATCTTGCGGTCAATTTCTAAAGTAGCGCGGAGCACTCCAATCTCCGTCCATTCCATCCTCTCTAGCTGATCTACGTCCCAATATTTTTCAGTATAGTAGATATCAATATCCCAATTGTCATAATACATGGGTTTATCTTCATACATGCGAAGCAGATTGCCCCGTTCACCTGCTTTAAGAACTTCTCTGTCATTTTCCTTATCATAAATTCGGGTGAAGAAACCTTTCTCATCCAGTTCAATACTATAAAACGGCGTTTCGAGGCTGTAGTTATTTTTCAAGATAAAAGGTTTTTCTGATAGCTCTATCTCTTCTACAATTTCAAAGGTTTTGCTTCCCTTGGAAGGAAGCCCCTTAAGGTATGCTATTGCCCCATCTGGCGTTTGCTGAACTGGATATACGTTGCCATCCTCGTCTTTTAGCCCAGCTGCATCGCACTTACCTAGGTTGACAATATCATCCCGCTCAAAACCAAGGGTATTGTACACTGTAATTCCATCTCCTGCTTCAGTTAAAGCATTCAACCGCTCTTTAAGTAGGGCCGTTGCTTTCTCTTTTAGCTCGGCATATTCTTTCTTAGTTACCTCGTATACCTCATAGATAGAAGTCCCCGGCAGGATATCATGGAATTGGTTTATCAATACGATTTTCCATAATTTTTCTAATTCTTCTTTCGGATAAGGTATACCCTTAAATTGCTGTGCTAATACAGAGATCAATTCTAGATCCATTAGTAAAAGCTCGCTCTTGCGGTTTGAACGCTTATTCCTCGCAATGGAGGTATAGGTCCCGCGGTGATACTCGAAATAAAACTCCCCTTCCCACACTGGGAGCCTCTTATTATCCTTCACCCGCTCTTCTAATTCTTCAAAATATTTTCGGGCAAATTCCTGCCTAACCTTCGGGATACCCTTTATACCTTTTTCCATCCGCCTTGAAATCTCGAGCATTTCTCTGGTTGGACCTCCACCACCATCTCCGTAACCGTAGGAAATCAAGATATCGTTGTTGATATCCTTATTCTGATAGCGTTCCCAGCCGCCCATAATGGCATCGGGATGCAAAATACCATTATAGGTCGTGAAGAAATTTTCCTCTACATCCTGCCCAATGCTAACGGTAGTAATAAAGTGGGCTAAGACTTCTGTGCCGTCAATTCCTCTCCAACGCATCGTATCATGAGGAATTTTATTGAACTGATTCCAAGCCAATTTTGTAGTCATGAAATAATCGATACCGCATTTTTTCATGATTTGAGGAAGAGCTCCGGAATAACCAAATACATCCGGGAGCCAGAGTATTTTGCTGTCTATCCCAAACTCTTCTTTGAAAAATCTTTTTCCATAGATAAATTGACGTACCAAGGATTCACCCGAAGTAAGGTTGCAATCAGCTTCAACCCACATTCCACCTTCAGGCTCCCAGCGGCCTTCCTTAACCTTTTCCTTCAGGCGGCTATAAAGCTCGGGGTATCTTTCTTTTAGAAAATAGTAAAGCTGGGGCTGGCTGGACATAAACTTATAATTGGGATATTCATCCATAAGCTTGAGCACAGTCGCAAAGCTTCTGGCTACCTTTTCCTTAGTCTGCTCTACAGTCCACCACCATGCAACATCAATATGGGTATGGCCTATACAAGTTGCGATAATATCGTCGTATCCAGCCATATCTTCATATAGCGCTTTGGAGATATAGGCGCTAGCTTTCTCTAAAGATTCATAAAATTCCTTTGAATAAGGGTTTCTTAAATCTAGATAATTAATCGTATTATTTAAAATATTTTCGATCAGCATCCGATTTCTGTCTTCTTTGTCCATACGTGAAAATGCATCCAAAGGCACCTTAAGATCGTAGTATAGCTCTACAATCTTAGGGTCTATCTCCTGCATTTCAATGATCAGGTTAAATTCGCTATGCAATGTTCCAGTATAGGCCTGCAGATCGATCCGGTATGTATCCCCCGCTTTTGCAGATTCGGTTATTAATACATATCTATGGTTCATATCAATGCCCTGGGTTACAACACCGTTTACAAAAAGCAGAAATTGAGGGTTCTTAGCATCATCCCATTCATCAATCTGAGTCCTGATCTTAAGCCACAGAGGCTTATTATCGAAGCTTTCAGGAACTGTTAAATCTACCCGAAACCAGTAATGTTTGTCAGGACCATACCAATGCATGGTCCTACTATCAAAAGGCTTAAAATCTCCCTCTGCAGCGTCCGCTTCTTCTGGACGAAAATATCTACCCTCTTTATATATCAAATTTTCTACTGGAACTTTCTGCACTACCGCTAGCTTCTTTAACTGATCACAAATAACACCGACTCGCTTATCAAGATATCTCATAGCTTCCTCCATCCAAATTCTTATTTATCTTGTTATTATATCTAAAAGTAGTTATTTAAATTCAGGATAATTATATTATTAGTGGATTCTCCTTCATGTGCCTAAATAGTTCATCCACAGTTGTAAACGCCAATCCTGTAACTGTATCCGCACAGCCGTAGTATATAGCGATACGTCCAGTATCTGCATCAGCCAATGCAGCACATGGGAATACTACATTGGGCACATCTCCTACGCACTCATAGTATTCATATGGTGCTAAGATATAGTCCTTAGAGCGCATTTTAACTTTCCAAGGCTCATCCAAATCAAGTAAAGCACAGCCCATGCGATATACAAAGCCATTGCAGGTGGTAATTACTCCGTGATAGATAAGGAGCCATCCCTCTTCCGTTTCTATAGGCACCGGACCCGCCCCTATCTTCGTAGACTGCCATGCAGATTCATCCCCTTTTACGGTACCCATAACAAAGCGGTGGCGTCCCCAGTATGTAAGATCAGGGCTTTCGCTATAGAATATATCTCCAAAGGGCGTATGGCCCGTGTCGCTCGGCCTGCTTAGCATAGCGTATTTGCCGTTTATCTTTCTTGGAAATAGCACGCCATTTCTGTTGTAAGGTAAAAAAGCATTCTCCATCTGATAGAATTTTTTAAAATCAAAAGTATATCCCAAACCAATAGTTGGTCCATGATAGCCGTTGCACCAGGTTATATAATATCTATCTTCAATAAAGCAGACTCGGGGATCGTATCTATATTCCCTTCTGAGAATTTCTTCATCAGCGCCCTCAAATTCAATAGGGGTATCGCTAATCGTCCAATTGATACCGTCTTCGCTGAAACCTACGAATATATCCATGCTAATGGATTTGCTGTCACAGCGAAAAACGCCAGCAAATTTCCCTTCGAAAGGCACTACCGCACTATTGAAGATACTGTTAGATCTTTTTGTTTGATTCCTATGTATAATGGGATTTTTACTATAACGCCATACTGGATCCTTACATCCTTTTGGTTTGTCCTCCCAAGGTATATTGGGAAGTGACTCACCGATAATTTTTACTGACATAACCGTACCTCCATATAAATAATAATATTTTAATTATATATTATAACAACATTATAAGTTGTAGCAACATTATAGGGAATTTTACATTCCCCATAATGTCGCTACATATTAATATTTATAGCCGCCCTTTATTTATTGAAAGCAGCATCAATCTGGCTCTGTGCTTCTTCCATAATCTTATTGAAACCAGCTGCTTCCAATTCTGCTGTAATAGTTTCTACCATTTCCTCAGGATTTTTAGCCCCTGTCATTAGCTCACTTCTATACTTATTCCATACAGCACGGCAGTTGGCCAGTTCATTCTGAATGTTAGTAGGATCTAGATCGAAACCTAACAAAACAGAACCTGTTGCTTTTTCGTTTAATTCCTTTACTTCGCTCCACTGATCAATTTCACCAGCAATAGGCGTTACTGTAAAGAAAGTTCCCTGAGTGTAGCCAGCCATAGACCAGTCGGCATTTAGCTTTTCTACCTTTCCATCTTCTGTGTACTTGAAGTTGTCCCCTTCAAGCCCATAGTAGAAAGCATCCCTTACATAAGAGTCTAGGTTAACTAGCTGTAGAAACTCCAAAGCTTTCTCCGGGTGCTTAGCTCCTGAATAAATCGCATTTAGAGAACCACGAACTGTACTATTGGACAGTACCGGCCCAGCGTAGTGAACCGCTTCAGCCTCTACACCCATGTTAGGACCCCAGGTAGTTTTTGCTGCGGAAGGCCAACCCTGCGCTATTTGAACTGTTCTATAGGATGGGGGTTCAGCCAATGTAGGAGCATCTGCGTTGATGAGCCCCTCTTCATACCACATGTGAAGGATTTTCAGGTCCTCCATTACCTCTTCTTCCTTAAGCACATTTACAACAGTGCGGCTCTCGTCGTCGATTCTAACTCCAAGAGGCTCTAACTCTGAACCCATATTATCGTACATTGTGAATATTGCACTCAGCCCCATTTTATCTAGAATAAAAGGCGCTTTCCCTTCTCCATCTCTAACAATTCTGAGAGGCTCTGTCAGGCTCTCCAGCGTTGTATACTCTTGGATGTTTATGTTATATTTATCTGCCATTTCCTTATCCCAGACAATATACTGGGTCATAGAAGAATCCTTGTAGGTAGGTACAGAATAAATCTTTCCGTCTACCTTAACGGCCTCCCAATAGTCCTCAGGGATATACTCGTATAGTTCAGGAGCATTTTCCTGTACCAATTCTGTAATATCGTAGTAAGCACCTAATTCTACTTCGCTGAGATATCTTCCCGAATCTGTAAATAGGATATCGAAATATTCACCGGAGTTAACTATGACGTTTCTCCTATTATCCCAATCACCCCAGGAAACTACCTCAACATCAATGTTAACGCCTATCTTTTCTTCCAGATATGCATCGATGTTCTGCTTCCATTCTTCATAGTTAGATGGCATACCGTTTCCAACCATAATCCATTTCAAGCTAACTACTTCATTTCCGCCTGTCGCTGATCCGTTTTGCTTATCCTCGGTCTTGGGCGCTTCTTTGTCATCACTTTGGCCACAGCCTAAAAAGAGCGTACCTACCATTACTACTGCTAATAATAGTGCAAAAATTTTTCTCCTCATAATAGCAACCTCCTCGATTTAAATAAAATATTGCTTAAAAGTATTATTTATTTTATTAAAAGCATTTATGCTCTTAATCTAAATTAATCTGTAAAATATCATCCCTTGACTGCACCTAATGTTAATCCAGTTACAAAGTATCTCTGGAAAAACGGATAAGCGCAGGCAATTGGCAGTACAATGATTACTGCTATGGCCATTCTAACCGCTTCAGTAGGCATTTGATTCACATACTGCCGCATTGAAAGTCCTGCCGAAGGATTTTTAGCTAAATACTCGATGTTTTTCTGAATATTGTTCAGCAAGGCTTGCAAGGACAACAAGTTCTGGTCCCTAATATACAGAGAAGACTGGAACCAATCATTCCAATATCCAAAGGCCAGAAACAGTCCAATCGTTGCAAAAACCGGTTTTGATATAGGGATAATAATTCTAGTAAAAATAGTAAGCTGGCTAGCTCCTTCGATTTTTGCTGACTCTATAATGGCTTCCGAAATAGTTGTCTTAAAAAAGGTCTTACATATAACAACATTAAATGAATTAACTGCCAGGGGCAAAATCAAGGCCCAGATTGTGTCAGTTAAACCCAGGATATTGGCGTTTACTACATAGGAAGCCACCATACCTCCGTTAAATATCATTGGGATAAATACAACCCAAGTAAAAAAATTCTTTAACTTATAGTTTGGCCTGGAAAGCACATATCCCAAGCTAGTTGTCAGTGCAACACCTAAAAGGGTACCTATAGCTGTTACCAGAACGGATATTCCAAAAGCATTGAATATTACGCCTCTTTCATTCCACAAAAATTTATAAGCGCGAATAGATAATTCGTCTGGAAAAAACCTATATCCATTTCTCGCTA
>CALGOY010000104.1 GCA_937960725.1 uncultured Bacillota bacterium | reverse complement strand
CGACCACCGAGATCTACACTCTTTCCCTACACGACGCTCTTCCGATCTTACGTCGCGATGTTAGATAGATATTTTAAGATAACCGGATATAAAATTCCGCTATTTAAGATTTGGGATTTTGACATCTAGGACAATAGCGTATACAATATATGGTATTTGGATGCGGAATTACATACTATATACGGAGTATAGGGGGAATATCGATGAAGTTAACTGAAAATGCTATTAAAGTGCTCGAGAGAAGATATCTAGCCAAAGATGAAGACGGTAAACCTATCGAGACTATAGATGAGATGTTTCGAAGGGTAGCTAAGCATATCGCCCAGGCGGATAAGCTTTATGATCCCGATGCCGATGTAGAGGCTTTAGAAGAAGAATTTTATAATTTAATGACCAGCTTAGAATTTATGCCCAACTCGCCTACTCTTATGAATGCAGGGCGGCCCCTAGGACAGCTATCAGCTTGTTTTGTTCTTCCAGTCCCCGATAGCATGGAAGGTATTTTTGAGGCGGTGAAAAATGCCGCTTTAATTCACAAGAGCGGCGGGGGAACGGGCTTTAGCTTTTCCAGGTTGAGGCCTAAAGGATCTGTGGTGAGATCTACGGGAGGAGTAGCCAGCGGCCCTGTCAGCTTTATGAAGGTTTTCAACGCTGCTACAGAGGCGGTCAAGCAAGGGGGAACCCGTCGCGGGGCCAATATGGGAATTTTGCGGGTAGATCATCCAGATATTCTGGAATTTATCGAATGTAAGAAAGACAATGCGGAAATCACCAATTTTAATATAAGCGTAGGTATCACTGAAGCTTTTATGAAGGCGGTGGAAAAGGGAGAGGAATACGATTTAGTAGATCCCAACACTAAAAAAGTCGTAGATAGGCTAAACGCCAGGGATGTATTCAATTTAATCGTAGAAAGTGCATGGCGCAATGGGGAGCCAGGGATTATATTTCTGGATCGGCTCAATGAAGATAATGTTCTTCCTAGCCTAGGAGAAATTGAAAGCACCAACCCCTGCGTTACTGGCGATACCTGGGTACTTACTGAAGAGGGACCCCGGCAGGTAGCAGACATATTAGGCAAGCAAATGTCTTTTGCCTTAAATGGCCGTTTTTATGCTTCAACGGAGGAAGGATTTTTCAAGACAGGAAATAAACCTGTTTTATCGATAAAAACTGACAGGGGATATGAAATAGAAGTTACGGCAGACCATAAAATACGGGTTGCAACTTCAATAACAAGGGATAAAATCGAAGAAGAATGGAAAGAAGCGGGGGAGCTAAAGCCAGGGGATAAAGTAATTTTATCAAATAATCGAGGGATTGTATGGGAAGGGCAGGGAAGTTTTGAAGAAGGGTATCTATTGGGCCTTCTCATAGGAGATGGTACCCTAACGGATGATAAGGGAATAATCTCTGTGTGGGGTGACGATGAAGGAGCCCGGTCGGTTATAGAGGCTGCAGAAAAGGCTGCTTTTACTCTGCCCCATAGGAACGATTTCCAAGGACTTAATAAGGCAATAGAAGAAAGAAAAGAACACAGACTGCAGATGGCAGCGCTTCGGGATTTGGCATCGAAATATGAAATATTTCCGGGAAATAAGAGGATTACTGAGAATTTAGAAAAGACAAGCTATGATTTCCACAGAGGGTTTTTAAGGGGAATCTTCGATGCTGATGGGACTGTTGTAGGAAGCCAGGAGAAGGGGGTATCGGTTCGGCTTTGGCAAAAGGATGCTGAAGGGTTAAAAATCATTCAGCGGATGCTGGCCCGCTTGGGAATAGCTTCAACCATATATTTAGACCGTAAGCCTATGGAAATAAAAGAGATGCCCGATGGCAAGGGAGGGACCAGAGAGTATACTGTCCAGGTAGGGTATGAACTTGTCATAAGCCGTGATAATTTATCTGTTTTCTTTGAAGTAGTAGGTTTTAGTAATTCCAAGAAACATGAACTGCTAAAGCAGAAGCTCGATGAATACAAGCAGGCAATGGATAGGGAGAGATTTACCGCAACAGTTATAGAAATTACTCCAGCGGGAGAAAAAGAAGTTTATGATGTGCAAATCCCAGGAGCTAATGCGTTTGATGCCAATGGAATATATGTACATAATTGCGGTGAACAACCTCTCCTTCCCTATGAAAGTTGCAATCTAGGCTCTATTAATCTGTCAACCATTGTGGAAGAGGGAGAAGAAGGCTATTATATAAACTATGCTAAGCTGGCTCGAATTGTAGATTCAGCGGTACATTTTCTGGACAATGTAATAGATGGGAAT
>CALGOY010000103.1 GCA_937960725.1 uncultured Bacillota bacterium | reverse complement strand
CCTTTTCTATACAAATACATATTATGTACATTAGAAAGGGATATAGAAGATATATATATTTCGTTAGAAAGGGGCGGTTAATGTGAGCGATAGATATATGGAAAACGGCTATAGACGATACGATGATTTTGCAAGACATCCTGAGGGCTTAGAGCTGGCTCGGGCTTATATACCTTATCAAGAGTACACTAGAAGCTGGTCCCCCGAGGAAGCGCTGGAGAGGGGAACGATGTTTCCCGAATTGTATAGGCCTTATTCACCCCACGAGGATTATCGTGATAGAGGAAAAAAGCGTAGGTAAAGGAGGCAGTAGTTATGAGAGATTCCAGGCGTCGCCGTGCACTTTTAAATCAGATACGGGCTTTAGAGTTTATGGCGGTAGAGCTTAACCTTTATTTAAACTCTCATCCTACAGATAGGCGGGCATTGAGAGATTACAATGCCTACACTCAACAGCTTATGGTGTTGAGGAACGAATATCAGAGCCAATATGGGCCTTTGACTAATTTTGGAACAGCCCAGAGTGGATATCCTTGGGCTTGGATCAATGATCCCTGGCCTTGGGAAATAGATTAGGAAAGGAGAGTTAGTATGTGGATTTATGAAAAAAAATTACAGTATCCCGTTAGAATAAAGAATCCTAATCCACGAATGGCTAGCTATATTTTAAGCCAATTTGGAGGTCCCGATGGGGAACTGGCGGCCTCTTTAAGATATCTTTCCCAAAGGTATCATATGCCAATATCAGAAGCAAAGGCGATGTTAACTGACATTGGTACAGAGGAATTAGCCCATTTAGAGATAGTAGGAACCATGGTATATCAATTAATGGGAGGAGCGTCTATAGAAGAAATTAAAGAAGCTGGCGCTGGGGTATATTTCTCAAATCACGATAGGGCGGTTTATCCCAGCACAGGTACCGGTGTACCGTTTACTGCAGCTTATATAATGTCAAAAGGCGACTATATTGCTGATCTCCACGAAGATTTGGCAGCTGAACAGAAGGCCAGAGCCACATATGAGCATTTAATTAAATTGGCAGATGATCCCGATGTAATAGAACCTCTCCGTTTCTTGCGAGCAAGGGAGATCGTTCATTATCAGCGTTTTGGCGAAATATTGGAGAAGCTATATGAATATAAAAACAGCAAGAAATATTTTTAAGTTTAAAGCCGTAAGGCCCGCTAGGCGGGTCTTAATTTTTTAATAGCATAATATATCATCTTCCAATCATAAAAATATATTGGGGTGATAAAATGGCCTATGCGAGCAGATATTTAAGAATCATGGATCCCTTAATGGAAGGAATTGATGTACGCAACGTCCAGGAACGCTTAACGGAATTGGGATATTATGAAGGAGAAATAACCGGGATTTATGATAGAGAAACGGCACAAGCGGTACGCAATTTTCAAGAAGCATTTGGACTATTAGCGGATGGGGTAGTAGGGCCTGATACATGGAATGCAATAGGATTAAGTGAAGAGTCGCTGCAGTATTTTGATACACAATACAATATAACTGTTGATTTAAGCCAGAGAGAGCTTACCCTTAGAGAGGGAGAGGAGATTATAAAGGTATACCCTGTAGCTGTAGGAAAGCCATCGACTCCTACTCCGACTGGCAACTGGAGGATTATACAAAAGACCCAAAACCCAGGGGGCCCCTTTGGAGCTCGGTGGATGCGAATTAACGTCCCTTGGGGAGGCTATGGCATTCATGGTACTAATCAGCCAGAATCTATAGGGCAAGCGGTTAGCCATGGTTGTATACGGATGAATAACGAAGATGTTATAGAGCTATATGATATTGTACCTTTAGGAACTGAAGTCAAAATTATTGGGCAAACTGACACAGGGAGAGTTCTATACTTGGGAGTAGAACCGGGAGATGATATAGCACGGGTACAGGAAATATTACAAGCCTTGGGATATTATACAGGGGCTATCGATGGTATATTCGGTACAGGCACGCGCAATGCCGTACAAAATCTTCAAAAGGATTACGGGTTAATTCCTGATGGGGTAGTAGGGCCCAATACATACGAAGTTTTAGAAAAGCTCAACGACACAATCCAAAATAGCAGAGAGCCATAAAGGACTAAGTCCTTTATGGCTTTTTAAATAGTGAACCGTTATTCTATAGTCAGTATTGAAATTGCTGAAAATAAAGATATAATGAATATATATGAAAAGATTCTAAAAAGGAGATTAAGAAGTGATACAAGGGAATACGCAAGGCTTATCTAAAACTATTATAGAAGAGCTGGAAACTCTATTTGAAATACAAGTACCTAAAGATAGTTTTTTAACCTCCGAAATAGTGGAAAAATTGTGTAGTCTAACGGGTAAGATACGCCGGGAGATATCAATATACGTTAATCGAAAAGGAGTTATAATGGATGTATCGGTAGGGGAAATTGGACAGGTAGCTTTGCCCTATATGCGCTTGCGAAGAAGTAAAAACCGATTGAGTGGGATTCGATGCATCCATACTCACCCCGGAGGCAATGGCCGCCTATCGGGAGTAGATTTAAACTCTTTGAAGGAGCTTTGCTTCGATGCAATGGCAGCTATTGGCGTAGAGGAAGGAAAGTTTAAAAATGCATGGGTAGCTATGCTAAATCCGCCGGATGCATCTGAAGAGATCGATATTCTAGGGCCACTTACTATAGAGCAGTTTTGCGGCAAACGGCTGATGAACAGCATATTAGAAAGGGATAGGATTATCGGCTCATCGGAAACAATAGAAGTTGAAGACGGCAGCAGGGAAAAAGCTATACTGGTAGGAATTGATTTTAATAATGAAGGGATAAATTCATTAGAAGAATTAGAACAGCTGGCTGATACGGCAGGAGCTGAAGTGGTTTACAAAGTTATCCAAAACAGAAAAGTACCAGATGCTTCAACTTTCATTGGAAGAGGTAAAGCGGCTGAGCTAGCATTAATAAGTCGGGAGCTTAATGCCAATTTAATTATATGTGACGAAGAGCTGACCGCATCCCAAATTAAAAATTTAGAAGAAATTACTGGAATACGGGTGATTGACCGAACTACATTGATATTAGACATATTTGCTTCCCGAGCTATATCTAAAGAAGGGAAACTACAGGTGGAGCTGGCACAGCTAAACTACCGCCTGTCCCGGCTGAGCGGTCTTGGATTGACCTTATCCCGGTTAGGGGGCGGTATCGGAACTAGGGGACCGGGAGAGAAGAAGTTAGAGACTGACAGAAGGCATATTCGCAGGAGAATACGGGAAATAGAATCAGAGCTTAAGAAGGTAAAAGATAGGCGGGAAGCGCTGCGGAAGAGAAGGAATAAGAATATGATTCCCGTAGTAGCTTTGGTAGGCTATACTAATGCGGGTAAAAGCACATTATTAAATGCCTTAACTGGGAGCAGCGTATTGGTGGAGAACAAGCTATTTGCTACCCTGGATCCAGTATCCCGCGGCATTACTCTCAAAACAGGGCAGGATATAATACTTATAGATACGGTCGGCTTTATTAATAAGCTACCCCATGATTTAGTGGAGGCTTTTAAATCTACTTTAGAGGAGGCGGTTTACGCCGATTTATTGCTGCATGTGGTAGATGCATCTTCTCCTAGATTAAAAGAACAGATGGAAGTAGTAGATAAGGTTCTCTATTCTCTAGGGGCAAATCAGCCCATTATTACTGTATATAATAAGATAGATTTGGTTGAGGAGGAATGGACTCTGCCCTTACGCAAACCCTGCGTGTATATATCGGCTGAAAAAGGCGAAGGGCTAGAAGAACTATTGGATGTAATTGCAAGAGAAATCCCGCAGCGGCAAAGAAGGGTTCATCTTTTAATACCCTATAAAGACGGACATGTCCTATCCCATATTCATGACAACGGACAAGTGTTAGCTGAGGAATACAGGGAAGATGGCGTTTATCTAGAAGCAATAATTGATGAGATGCAAATGAAAAAGATTGCTAAATATGAGCGATAAAAAGAATATTCAGCTGTTTTTTTGCGCAAGATATGGGTATATGTAAATTATGCAAAGAATATTTAGTATACCTAACAAAAGGGAGGAATCAATTTGAAAGTTGCTGTAGACCAGGATTTATGCATAAGCTGTGGTTTGTGCATTAGCATCTGCGATGAGGTTTTTCATTGGAACGACGACGATAAGGCAGAGGCCATAGATGGCGATGTTCCCGAAGAGCTAGAGGCAGACGTTCAGGAGGCAATAGACAGCTGCCCAACTGAAGCTATAAAAGAAGTTTAAAAATAAAAAGCCTACGGAACTATAATATAGGTTTCGTAGGCTTTTTAATTATATACTATTTAACCACCATGGTTCCGATGCCCTTATCGGTAAATATCTCCAAAAGAATCGGATGGGATATAGTGCCATTAATAATGTGGGTTCTATTAACCCCGTTTTCAATTCCCCGTATGCAGCCTTTAACTTTGGGGATCATGCCTCCGCTGATAACTCCCCTATCGATTAGTTCATAGACTTCTTTTATTGATATAACAGACGCAACGGAATTGGGATCATTGGGGTCTTTCCTGATTCCATCTATATCCGTTAGAAAAATTAATTTTTCCGCTTTTAAAGCCGCTGCTACTTCTCCTGCTACAGTATCTGCATTAATATTGTAGCTGCGTCCGTCATCCCCAATACCGATGGGCGCTATTACAGGTATATATTCGTCCTGTGCGAGAAGCTCTAAGACTTTAGTGTTAACTTTTGTAATTTCACCCACATATCCAAGATCCACTCCATCCACTGGATCTTTTTTACGAACTTCAATGAGTTTACCATCTTTACCAGACAATCCAATCGCTTTGCCTCCGATGCAGTTTAACTTAGATACTATGTCTTTGTTTATTTTCCCAGTTAGGACCATTTCTACTACTTCGATAGATTTTTCATCGGTAATGCGCAGGCCCTTGTGGAATTTGGATTCAATGCCTAACGCAGCAAGGGTTTTATTTATTTCAGGACCTCCACCATGGACTACAATGGGATTGACTCCAACATATTTTAGTAGAGTAATATCTTGCATAATTGTCTGGTTGACTTTATCATCACACATTGCATTGCCGCCATACTTAATTACGATCGTCTTTCCGCTTAGCCTCTGTATATATGGCAGTGCCTCGACAAGAATTTTAGCTTTATGAATAAGGCCGTCCACGATATTTCCCCCCTTTTCTGATCACAGGTACCAGCCAGGCTGATGAAGTCCAGTGGTTTCATCCAGTCCGAATAAAATGTTCATATTCTGTATTGCTTGACCAGCAGCCCCTTTTATAAGGTTGTCAATGGCGGATACCACTATAATCCTCTTTAGCCTTTTATCAACTACAAAGCCAATGTGGCAAGTATTAGAGCCATTTACAAACTTTAGCTCTGGTAGCCTGCCGCTAGAAT
>CALGOY010000102.1 GCA_937960725.1 uncultured Bacillota bacterium | reverse complement strand
TAATAGCTCACCGATTATCTACAATTCGGGATGCTGATTTAATCCTCGTGATGGACGAAGGGGATATAGTAGAGCAGGGAACTCACCGGGAGCTGTTGGCTAAGGGAGGCTTCTATGCAGAACTTTATAACAGCCAGTTTGAAGGAGGAAGCGTGCAGGCTGTTTAGGGGCAGTAGGATAAAAATTTAAAATAAAAATTCAAAGGGGTCTGTTTTAACTGACCCCTTTGATTATATTAGAATATATTAAAGAGAATTAATCAACAAACTCAATAGTTCCTCCCATTCTTTCAACGGCCTCTTTAATGGTATCTAAAGATAAAATTCTTGAATCATCGGGTTTTTCTAGGGTGGGGGTGCTAACGATAAGGCAAATGCCGGATGGGGTAGTTACTTCGATAAGGTTTAGTAAATTAATAACTGCTCCTTTAGGAATAAAAATCCTCAATATTGTGCCAGGCAACTGTGGGCAAGAATCTTTTCTTTTTTTGTTTTGATCTCCGCTGATAAGCTGTGGAGATCTATTATTATCACAGTAATTACTCAAGTCTGTTCACCTCCTTATATCTCATAATATATACTATGTTATATAAAGATAATGGTTACAAAAATATATATGAATCAATGTTATCCACAAATTATCAACAAATAATTTGGAAAACTGTGGATATGTATAAGAGATAAACTTATAAAACTAATAAAAAGGGGGTAAAATATTAAAAAATAAAAAAATGCATAGATATTTTAGTTTTGCATGGATTATTGGCTAAATATTCCATATAAATATGAAATTTAAGACTTGAAGTTATGGAAAATATGTGATATAAAGTAATCGTAAGTCAAAGAAAGTCAAAGTAAAATAGCTTTTATTAACAAATCTAGATAAAAAATTTGGAGGTGTTTTATATGTTCGGATTGACCCCCTATAACAGGAGGAGAAATAGAGGATTAACTGATTGGAGAAATCCTAATTGGTTAGGAATAGATGAGTTTATAGAGGATTTTTTCAATGATTCAGTATTTCCAAGCTTTTTTGGCTATAACAGAGGAATGAGGGTGGATATAAAAGAAAATGAAAATGATTACGTGCTAGAAGCAGAACTGCCGGGCGTAGATAAGGAAAATATTACATTAGAGATAAAAGATTACGTACTGACCATAGGAGTGGACCAGAAGGAGCAGGTAGAAGAGGAAAGAAAAAACTATATACGCAAGGAACGAAGAGCTTATACTATGTCTAGAAGTTTCCAATTGCCCGATATAAAAAATGAAGAAGTCACCGCCAGCTTTAAAAATGGTATTTTAACTGTCGTACTACCAAAGAGAAATCCTGGTAGAAGCAGCGGAAGAAAGATCGATATCCAATAACCCCCCCTACTTTCCCAGGTCTTTATAAAGATCTGGGTTTATATAGAAAACGGGCTTTGTTGCCCGTTTTTTTAAATTCCCCCCCTTATTGTCTTATAAAGCCTGTTTGCTTGACAAGTTGTTAGCTTGATATAAAATTATAATTGACTAATAGCTAGGGAGGAGCTGTCTATGATTCAGGAGAAGGGAAGCATATCGGTACATACGGAGAACATTTTTCCTATTATAAAGAAATGGCTCTATTCCGATAAAGATATCTTTTTAAGAGAGCTCATATCCAATGGCTGCGATGCAATCATGAAATTAAAGAGGCTAGCGGCCATAGGAGAGGCCAAGGTTGAAGAAAATCCAAAATATGAGATCCGCGTGATATTAGATAAAGCTAATAAAACTATACAAGTTGTGGACAATGGTATTGGAATGACGGCCGATGAGGTTAAAAAGTATATCAACCAGGTGGCCTTCTCCAGTGCTCAGGAGTTCATTGAAAAATATAAGGATAAGGCTGGAGAAGAAAACCAAATTATAGGTCATTTTGGCCTAGGTTTTTATTCAGCTTTTATGGTGGCGGATAAGGTTGAAATCGATACCCTATCCTATCAAGAGGGGGCTGAAGCGGTAAAGTGGATTAGCGAAGGCGGTATTGAATACGAGATGAGGCCCTCTAAACGAAGCCAGAGAGGCACTACTATCACGTTGCATATATCAGATGACAGCAAGGAGTTTTTAGATTCTTACAAGCTGAAGGAGATAATTAAAAAATACTGCTATTTCCTGCCCGTAGAAATCTATTTTGAAGATGCCAACGAAAAAGAGGAGAAGATAAAAAAAGGCGAGAAGTTGGAGAAATTGGAGCCCTTAAACGATACTAATCCCTTGTGGCTTAAGACGCCCAGCCAATGTACGGAAGATGAATATAAAGAATTTTATAAAAGGGTATTCAATGATTATAGAGATCCCCTATTTTGGATTCATCTAAACGTGGACTATCCATTCCGCTTAAAAGGAATACTTTATTTTCCTAAGTTAAAAAATCAGTTTGATACTCTGGAGGGCCAGATTAAGCTCTACTGCAATCAGGTTTTTGTAGCTGACAACATAAAAGAAATAATCCCCGAGTTTCTCATGCTCCTTAAGGGAACTATTGATTGTCCAGATCTGCCTTTAAACGTTTCCAGAAGCTTTCTGCAGAACGACAGATATGTTCAAAAGATTTCAGACCATATAAGCAAAAAAGTAGCCGATAAGTTAACAGGTTTGTTTAAAACGGAGAGGGATAACTACAACAAATATTGGGATGATATTGGTACATTTATTAAATTCGGCTGCATGAAAGACCACAAATTTTATGATAGAGTGAAAGATATTGTAATATACAAGACTACCAATGATGAATATGTAACCTTAAAAGATTACTTAGAGCGGAACAAGGACAAGCATGAGAACGAGGTCTTCTATATAAATGATGAAAAACAGCAAGCCCAGTATATCAAAATATTTAAAGAAAACGGACTGGAAGCGGTGTATCTAGATGATATGATCGATAATCATTTTATTTCCTTTATCGAGCTTAAGGAGCCTCCGGTAAAATTCAAGCGGGTAGATGCTGATATTTCAAAAAGCCTGAGAGACGGTACAGCTAAAGTCGATGATAAGGAAGACAATAAAACCCGCAAGGCTTTAGAGGAGACTTTCAAGGACAGCTTAAGCAAAGACGATATAAAAATACAGGTGGAGAGCCTGAAGACTTCGGAAATCCCCGCTATGATCTTGCTTTCAGAAGATTCGAGAAGGATGGATGAGATTGTATCCCGCTTTGGAAATATGGGTATAAACAATCCATTTCCTAAGGAGCAGACCTTGGTAATAAATAAAAACAATAACCTCGTTAAAGCTCTGCTGGACCTTAAAGCTGATAAGCAGAGGGAAGAGGATGTGAAACTAATCTGCCAGCACATTTATGATCTGGCCATGCTGAGCCATAGGCCTATGGAGCCAGAGGAGATGACTAACTTTATAAAGAGAAGCAATGAAATTCTATTGAAATTGGCCACCAGCCAGCATATTTAAGCAATAATTTGGGCAATTGCATCATATATTTTCTATATAGGCAGTTTAAGTTTTAGCCGGCGTATTATGTGAAAATCGGGGTGTCTATATGGAAATATATGATGTTGCAATTGTCCCTTTTATTACTGGGCTGGTGGAACTATTAAAGACAATTGGATTGCCCCCTAAATTCGGGGCTTTGGCTGCGGTCATTATAGGTATTTTAATTGGAGTTTTATACATTGCCCCTGATGATATTCCAAGAGGGATCGTCGTTGGACTGTCCTTGGGATTAGCGGCTTCCGGTCTATATTCTGGTACTAAAAACACAGTCGAGGGTACCAAAGTCATCATTGAAAAACTTAGGAAAAATAAGCCTTCCACATAAAAAAGAAATCCCTAAATTTAGGGATTTCTTTTTTATACACATAGTGCCAGGATGAATATTGACAGAATACTTAAACAATGGTAATGTTTTATCAATACAATTTAATCTATATATCATAAAGCGTTAATTTAGACAACAATGCGGAAAAGAGGAGGGGGTCTAGTGCAAAAGACATTCGATGAAATTAATGAAAAAATAAAAAATGGCACGGTGGTAGTCGTTACAGCGGAGGAGATTATCGATATAGTGGAAGAAAAGGGCATAAAAGAGACGGCTAAAGAAGTAGATGTGGTTACAACGGGGACATTTGGTCCCATGTGCTCCAGCGGAGCTTTTATAAACTTTGGCCACAGCGATCCTCCTATTCGGATGACGAAAATATGGCTCAACGATGTTCCAGCCTATGGAGGTCTAGCAGCAGTAGATACATATATAGGGGCTACTGAGCTGTCGGAAAGCAAGGGCATGGAATATGGAGGAGCCCATGTAATTGAAGACTTGATAGAAGGTAAAAAAGTACATCTTTATGCTGAATCCTATGGGACGGATTGTTATCCCAGGCGGAAGATAGATACCTATATAAGCCTAGAAGATTTGAATCAGGCATATTTATTTAATCCTAGAAACGCATATCAAAATTACAACGCAGCCACAAACTCCTCCAACAAAATTATAAATACCTATATGGGCACCTTGCTGCCCCAATATGGGAACGTTACTTACAGCACTTCTGGAGAATTGAGCCCGCTGCTCAACGATCCCGAGATGAGGACCATTGGGGTTGGCACTAGGATTTTCTTGGGAGGGGCTCAAGGCTATGTTGTTTGGGAAGGAACCCAGTTTGTTAGAAATCAGAAAGAAGTTGATAGTGGAAATATAATGTATTCCGGAGCCACCCTTGCGGTTATAGGTGACATGAAAAAGATGAGCACCAAATATATAAGGGCAGCTAGATTTGAACGCTATGGAACAACCCTATTTGTAGGAATAGGCATTCCCATCCCTGTATTGGACGAGGAGATGGTGAAGTTCCTGTCAGTACGCAACAGGGATATCTATACCCAGGTAGTTGATTATAGTGTTCCAAAAAGATCCAGGCCAATCCTAAGGATGGTAAATTATGAAGAACTGCGCAGCGGATCTATTGAACTAAATGGAAAGAAAGTGCCAACGGCTCCTTTATCCAGCTTAAAGAAAGCCAGGGAGATAGCTGAAGAGCTAAAGAGAAGATGCCAGGGCTCCCCACAACGGTGCCATGAACGCGCCGATCAGAAACGCCGATGA
>CALGOY010000101.1 GCA_937960725.1 uncultured Bacillota bacterium | reverse complement strand
TATTGTGCCATCAAATCTTCCAAAGCAAGAGTCAAACTCCAACAAGTGGGCTAGCGTTGCTGGATCTGTTAGGTCATTAATAGCTACAAACTCCATGCTATCAGCGTATTTTTCCAATGCTGCTTTAAAAGCATTTCTTCCAATTCTTCCAAAACCATTAATCGCAACTTTAACTGCCATAGATACATACCTCCTTAAAAATTTTGCTGGATTACAGCATAGTACATTATGTTATGTAAAAGCCTTCGATTGATATCTTAGGCTTTTAATCGGTTTTTGATGCTAAGCGCAATATTTCATGGGCTGCTCCTTCATCGATAATAAGCGCTCCACCGGGACAATGGCGGGCTACTGCCATAATAACCCGAGCTTTTTGCTTTCCTCCCGCAACCCCTATAAGCCTAGGAATTTTTTGCAAGTCATTTATATTTAAACCAATGCAATTGGATGAAAACACAATCTCGCCATTTTTGTTAAAAAAATATCCAAAGGCTTCCGCCACCGCTTCCCTTCTTATTAATATCTCTATTTGATCCCTGGACAGGTTTCTTCTTATAGCCATATCTTCGGCCTTTCCTATTCCATAGACCAATATATCAGTTTTTTTCAAGCTTTCAATAACGCTGCGAACACCTGGTTCATCCATAAGGGTTTCGACAATTTCTGCCCTAAGCTGTCCTGGCACATGAAGCAATTTGTAATTTCCCCCTAGCTTCTTTGCAAAGGTGGCAGCTATAGTATTGGATTGGTACTCTACACTGCCTCCCATTCCACCCCTAGCAGGAATTACCAAGGTGTTCTTTAAATCCCCTATATAGGAAAGCGCATCAGCCACTGCTCCAACTGTGGAACCACCTGTTACAGCTATAGTGTGTCCATCTTTGATAATTTCCTTTAGCAAAGCAGCGGCAGCTTTACCGATATTCATAAGGCTTGTCTTGTCTTCATCCGCATTTCCTGGGACTATTATAACCTTATCCAGATGAAAAAGATCGGCAATCTTCTGCTCTAGCTTACTAAAACCCTTTAACTGATGGCTAAAATTTTTCAGTCCTTCTAATATAACTTCTCCCTCACGGGTTATTTTCATTCCTGAAGGATTCACTTCAATTAGGCCGACTTCCCTTAGGAATGTCGTTTCAGTCCGTATTGATCTTTCGCCTATACCTAAAATCGAAGCAAGGCTTCTACGCCCAATGGGCTGCATAGAATTTATAGTTTGAAGTATAGTATATCGCTTTTCAAATATTTCTATTAACTCCGGTACGATCTTTCTTAGTAGTACATGGGTTTCCGTCATACTTCACCCCATTCTGGACTTTATATGTCCCGCCGTTCAAAATTTGTCCCAGGCTTTTCATATGTATAACGGCTAAGCCATCCCTTCCATATTGTATATGAAAACCCCATCAATTTCAAGGGAAAAGAACTAAAAATATGTTAAAAATGCCTAAATCAGGTGAGTTCCCCTGTAGACTTCAACCCAGGAAAATCTAACTGCCTAAGGGCTTCATATACGATTATAGCAACGGAGTTGGAAAGGTTTAGAGAGCGCGCCTCCGCTCTTATAGGAATCCGTATACACCTTTCATAATTTTGAGTCAGCAGCTCTTTCGGCAGCCCTGCTGTTTCCTTGCCAAATACTAAAAAGCTGTTATCCTTATATTTTACATCCGTATACCTTTTAGAACCCTTAGTTGTGCAAAAATAATAATCTCCATCGGGATATTTAGCGAATAATTCGTCTATGGAATCATGGTACTCGATATTGACTAGATGCCAATAATCCAAGCCGGCCCTTTTAAGATACTTATCTTCCACCGAAAAGCCTAAAGGCTTTACCAGATGCAAAACCGATCCGGTAGCAGCGCAAGTTCTAGCAATATTCCCTGTGTTTTGAGGTATTTCTGGCTCTACAAGCACAACATGAATAGGCATAGCTATCACTTCTTTCGCTAAATTAGGAATATCATACTATCCTTATAGTGCCATAAGGCCTAATGCTTAGAAGAGTAACAGCTTTATCTCCAAATATACTCTCAATGAGGCTTACATATTCATCTACATACTCTAACGGCATAAACACTTGAATAGTCCCAGCAAATCCTCCTCCATGGACCCTGCAGGCCCCTTTTCCTTTCCTGGCTAAAAAGTTTTCCGTAACCGCCAGCGCCAATGTAATACCCTGCTCCCCTGGATTATGGGTTGTAAAGCAGTTTTGGAGCCATTTCCAAGAGCTGTTTCCTGAACTGGTAACCAAATCCAAGAATCTTTGGAAATCGTTCTGTTCTAATGCTTTAACCTGCTCTACTACTCTATTATCTTCTGCCAGGAAGTGCATAGCCCTAAGTATTGCCCTATCGTTTACTTTCTCCCTTAGCATAGGAATATTTGCAATTAGCTGCTCCATGGATAGTTCCCTACATACCTCTGCTCCTAATGTATTAGCAACAGCTTTCATCTCCATGGGTATGGAGGCATAATCTTCAGTCAAATCCGCATGGCTACCACCGGTATCCACCACTAAAAGGCTGTAGCCTTGTGCCGCAAAATCAAAATCCACCTTTTTAACGATAGGTTTTCCTGGCTCCTTAAAATCTATAGCTACAAATCCTCCTACTGCACAGGCCATTTGATCCATAAGTCCGGAAGGTTTGCCAAAATATACGTTTTCCGCATACTGGCCTATCATGGCCAGGAGCTGAGCCTCTATTTTTCCTTCATTATATAGATGATTAAAAATAGTCCCTAAAAGCACTTCTATGGACGCAGAAGAGCTTAATCCAGAACCCGGAAGTACATCGCTAGTTATGTACGCATTAAATCCTCCGATCTTGTATCCAAGCTCTTTTAAGCGAGCAGCAATCCCCCTTATCAGTGCATAGGTAGTTTCCTTCTCATCTTCTTTGACATCCAACTCGTTTAAATCAACCATAAAAGGCTCAGGGTAGCCTTCTGAATAAACTGTAACTATACTATTCGAAGTAGGAGAGGCTACTGCTATAGAATCTAAATTTATACCAGCTGCCAATACCCGGCCGTGATTATGATCTGTATGGTTTCCTCCTACCTCCGTACGGCCTGGTGTGCTAAAAATCTGTACGCTTCCTTGTTCAGGTTCTTGGAAAGTATCTATATATTTAGACACCAATCCCATATATCGCTCCATCTGATGCTCAATAGCAGTTTCTTCCCGTCCATACAATTCCCTGAAAAGTTTTACGACGGGCTCTGATGACAATTTCTCTTTTATGTGCTGCAATAATGACATCCCGATTTCCCCCTCTCGCTCTTTACATATTTTCATTATAACCTTATGAAAATCCTTTTTCAATCTCCTTCATAGTTGAATAAGAAAATTCTTCACGTTATAATAGGGATAAGTTATAATTTTAAAATCTATGAAAATTATAGAATTCTTTTAGAAAGGAAGCGTTTTAGATGAAATATTCAGAACAAGAAGCCGCTATTCTCATAGAAAAACTTCTCTTATTTGGACTAAAAAAGGGATTGATAGAACAAGAAGATTTAAATTTCTGCAGAAATCAGCTGATGGATATCCTGGATATTGCAGAACCTTACTGTCCTACAGAGCCTATTGATGGAGAGGATATTCCACAAACTGCTACTCCTATTTTGGAAGCTCTGCTCGATTATGCTGCCGAAAAAGGGCTGCTGCCTGAAAACACGGTCACCTATAGGGACCTTTTTGATACTAGATTGATGGGAGTACTGATGCCAAGGCCTTCAGAGATAGTCCGCCGTTTTAGCGATATAAAAATAGAACAGGGAATTGAGGAAGCCACTAAATATTTCTACAGCCTGTGCCAAAACTCCGATTACATACGGGTTAGCAGAATTGCAAAAAATTTGAAGTGGAGTTATGATAGCCCTTATGGGCAGTTGGAAATAACGATAAATCTTACAAAGCCCGAAAAAGATCCTAAGGAGATTGCTGCTTTAAAAAATGCACCCCAATCCAACTATCCAAAATGTGTCCTATGCCCTGAAAACGTGGGCTATGCTGGGCGAATCAACCATCCTGCCCGCCAAACCCTGCGAACCCTTCCACTAATCCTGAACGGGGAAAAGTGGCATTTTCAATACTCCCCTTATGTCTACTACAATGAACACTGTATAGTCCTAAGTGAAGACCACGTTCCAATGCAGATAACCGGAAAAACCTTCAGACGGCTATTTGATTTTATTGAACAATTTCCCCACTATTTTATTGGCTCCAATGCAGATCTGCCTATAGTGGGAGGTTCTATTTTAAATCACGACCATTTTCAAGGCGGCTGTTACACCTTCCCCATGGAAAAGGCTCCCATTGAAATAGAACTGACAAATTCTAAGTATCCAGATGTAAAGGCAGGAATTGTCCGCTGGCCCATGTCAGCTCTGCGCCTTGCAGCCAGGGATACGGCTACCTTGGTGGAGCTAGCAGAACATATCCTTGGGCTGTGGCGGAACTATTCAGATGAAAGCGTAGATATCCTTGCAGAGTCAATCAATGAACAAGGGGAAAAAATCCCTCACAATACTATTACTCCTATCGCAAGGATTAACTCAGAAGGCCTCTATGAACTTGACCTGGTATTTAGAAATAATAGAACGAGCTCAGAGCATCCCCTTGGAATATTCCATCCCCACGAGGAACTGCACCACATTAAAAAAGAAAATATAGGGCTTATCGAAGTTATGGGGCTGTTTATCCTTCCCGGCAGGCTGCAAAAAGAACTTCAGGCCATCCAGGACTTTCTAACCGGCTCAAAGGATATCAAAGATGAAAATGTAAAAGACCCTGAACATCCTCTGTTCCAGCACTCCCATTGGATAGAGGAATTGGTTGAAAAACATGGAACCCAAAACACAACGCAGGAAGCCAAAGCTATAATTGAAAAGGCAGTAGGAGCCAAATGCGTGCAGGTGCTGGAACACGCTGGAGTATTTAAAACATCTGCTGAAGGCAGGGATGCTTTCAAGCGCTTCCTAAATACAGCAGGCTTTTCCCCTCTTACCTAAACATCTTAAAAAACCAGCTTCTCTTGACATACACAGCCTTATGAAGACATAGTTCCTGGCAGCAGAAACATCTAATACACTTTTTTAAATCTACCAGCGGCTTCCCTTCCACCATGGTAATAGCATCGGGAGGGCAAGACCGCTGGCAGTCCCTACAACCTACGCAGATATTGTAATCGAAACAAGGCTTTGGTCCTAAATGATAGTTGAGAAAGCTTGCTAGCTTGCTATCCCTGCCCAAAAACCTTTCAAAGAAATTAACCTCCCCGCTGTCTGGTAATTTAAAATCATCAATGCGCAGCCTCTCAAATTCTTCTCCCAATATCTGTATATCTTCCAGGCGATCTGTACAGATGCCCCTCTCCTTAGCCCTTTGGATTGTACATACCTTTTGAGGGGGGATTCCTACCAAGGATGTAGCCACTACATCCAAGGCATAGGGGCTTGTACTTGCAAGAAGTGCTCCTATCTTCCTCGGATTTCCCGCTGAAGGTCCATTTCCTTCCATTCCCTCTATGCCGTCCATTATAGATAAAGTTGGTCTCACATAAGTACATATATCTACAAGCATATCGGAAAAATCCCTAAGCTCTTTCATCCTCAGGTGATATTCTGCTTTAGTAGTTCCCGGAATCACTCCGAATAGGTTTTTGACAGCGCCAGTAAACAAAGTCATTCCGTGGGTTTTCAACTTCGACAGCGATATTACCGCATCCACCTCTTCTAGTATCTTTATAATCGTTAGCCTTTTTATAACCTTGCCTTCCGGATGTTCCACTTCTACAGAATCGGTATTATAGTTAAGCTCAGCTCCCGTCCTTTCTGCCACCTGGGTCATTCCAGAAGCATTGTATACCATTTTCAAAACGGACTTATTATATAATCCACCGGGACTATCCCCTATAATAGGCACTGCTCCAACCTGCTGAACCTTTCTCACCACAGCCTCTACCACAGCAGGATGAGTCGTAGTGCATTCCTCAGGCCTTTTTCTAGCCAATAGATTACATTTCAAAAGAACCTTCATCCCTGGTTTTATAAACTTCTCTATTCCACCCAATCGCTTAAAACATTCTTCTATGGCGATATCCACATTTTCTAAGTTATAATCCCGGCATTCAACTACTGCTACCCGCTCCATGCCCATCCCCTTCTACTATTTTATTTATCTTATAGCCATTCCCAATCTTAAATCATGCTGTTTAGCTATTCAAACAGTATAAAACCAGGCTTCAACGGAATATTGCTCCGCCTCCGCCAGCTCCAAATAATCTTCCAAAGCATTCCCATAATATTGATTGTATCCCAAAATTTGTGGCCGGGCAAAATACGTATACTCTAAATAGATTGCTCTGCCATACTTATAGTTGCCGTATCTAAGTCCTAGTAAAATCACGGCAATAAGCAAGAGCCAGGCTAACAGCTTATCTATGTCCACCCTGCGATCCTTATATAAACCAAGAGCATTGGCTACTAAATAGCCCCCTATAAGCCCTCCTATATGACCCCAGTTGTCAATGCCTGGCTGAACAAAGCCATAAAATAGATTAATGCCGATGATAAAGAGCAGCCCTGATCCAAATATGCGGTAAAACAATCTCCTCTTCCGCTTTCTAAAATACAACAGGGAACCCATTAAGCCAAAAATAGCTCCCGAAGCCCCCGCCGCTGGATTGGGGCTAAGGGCATAGCTAAATATACTTCCTACAAGTCCAGACAGTAGATATACCAATAGGTATTTGATTTTACCAAATAATTTTTCAACAGCTGGGCCGTAGATATACAGAGCGTAGGAATTGAAAAAGAGATGAAGTATATCTATGTGAAGAAACATTGCGGTTATTAATCTCCAGTACTGCCCCCTAGCTATTAAGCTATTTTCCTTCGCCCCGAATAAAATGAGCTGGGCATTTGTGCCCCATCCAAATAACAGCCCAACAAACTTCATAATCAGCCATACGGCGATATTTATCCCTAATATCGTATAGGTAATATAGGGAGGTTTAGGGTCAGAATATATATAAGTATCGTTGTCTATATACCGCTCTTCTATAATTTCATACTCTCCCTCTATAAAATCTGGTCTTCGCCTCCAATCATAATTCATTAATTTTTCTATCCTTTCCTTTATAATTTTTAATCTTCAAACAAGCCAGCTATTGCATTCATTTGCTCCCTAGTAAAGCCCTTTGCCTCCAGATAGTCTACTATATCTTTTTGTCTATCAGGCACATAAGCCTTGATTACCGTACAATCTCCTGCTATAGAATATGAACCTAAGCTTGCAGGTATTAATAGGGAATCTCCCGCTGAAAAAGCTTGAACTCCTCCATCATATCTAATCTCACCTGAACCCTCTGCTATAGTCAGAGTGAAAAATTTATCTCCATCTGCACATTCTTTCATCTCTCCGGCTATATCCAGCTTTTCCATGGCGAAATACCTGCAGGCCACGTAGATAGTGCGCTCGCCCCCTTGTTCCTGCACAGCCAGGCCTTTGACCTTCTCCCTGGAATGCTTACCTTCAAAATCAATTACATCTAAGGCTTTTTCTATGTGCAGCTCTCGGGGGTTGCCATCGGCTCCTTTTCGGTTCCAGTCAAAAACCCTATAGGTAGTATCAGAGTTCTGCTGGATTTCACAGATCATGATCCCTGCTCCAATGGCATGAACCATCCCCGCGGGAATATATATAACATCTCCTTTTTTTACTTCCATACGGCCTAGATAAGACTCCAGCTGGCCCTTTTCTATGGCTTCCCTAAATTCTTCCCGGCTGATACCTGGCTTGACACCGTAATAGATTATAGCACCGGGCTCTGCGTCTAATATATACCACATCTCCGTCTTTCCTAGCTCTCCATTTTCATTCGCTGCTGCATATTCATCATCCGGGTGAACCTGCACAGACAGGACATCCGAAGCATCCAAGATCTTTATAAGCAGTGGGAATTTAGAAAAATCTTCTTCTACTATTTTGCCTAAAATATCCCTGCCCCGTTCTTCTATAAGCTCGCTTAAAGATTTTCCCTTATAAATTCCGTTATCTACAATACTTGTACCATTGGGATGGCAAGCAATATCCCAGCTTTCTCCTATCTTTCCTTCCGGCAATTGCCTTCCGTACTTTTCTTCAAGTTTTCGTCCACCCCATATCCTTTCTTTTAAGATGGGCTTAAACATTAATGGATACATATATACTACCACCTTCTCTTAAGTGATTTTATTATAAATCAGTCCGATTAACTTACTATACAAGTTTAATAGCCATCATTAGCATAGAGATAGCCAACACTAAATTGTATAGTATTATTATAGAATATCCATATAAAAAATAAAAGAATAAAAAAACTCCCTGCTGTTTTAGGGAGTTTTTTATCCTTTCATTAACTAGATTCGGCAGGAGTTTCTTCGGATCCCGCATTGGATTCGGAATCCGGTTTAGTTTCTGGCTTTGTTTCTGGTTTAGTTTGTGATTTTCCTTGGTTAGAAGGTGCAGGATTAGTATCGCGATTTTGCGTAGGACGCGGCTTGGTGCCCACCCTTTTCAAGCCAACGATCTTAGGATAATTAGAGTATGCTTCCTTAACCCTTTTTATTTCCTTACCATTTTTATAATAAACCCGATATGTTTGAGCTTTAATACCGGGACGGGATTTGTACTCGACTATTTCTTCACCCTCATACAAAGTAGGATCTTCTTGTATCTTCAGCTCGGGGGTTTCCGTTCTTTCAATTATCTTAGTTATAACTTCGATTTTATCGTATTCAGTGGGGGCTTTCCCATAGATTACCACGTGAAGCCTCCCGTTGCTGATGTACCTTTCAATAAAAATCGGGGTATCCTTGTTATTCCTAAATTTAAAATCAGCATAAGGATAATTTACCGTAGCATCCTGCCCTACCTCTATATAAGTAGATGGAAATGAGTGGGGCAGCCTTTCAATAATTTCTAAATCTGCGCGGATAACTGCTGCGTACAGGGTGCTAGATGACTGACAATTTCCTCCCCCCGGTTCATCTTCTAGCTTTTTACCACCTACTATTACGGGGGCATTTTTATAGCCATGGGCTACATCCCGAGGACCAGTAGCTTCGTTAAAAGAGAAAATCTCCCCCGGATCCACCCTTATACCATTAAAGCTTGCTGAAGAAAGTGCAATATTATGATTCCTATTGGCATTATTAGTTAGTGGAGTAGAATAGTAAGCAATTTTAGAAGTCCATGTCTTCACTTCTTCTAAAGTATACTTAGGATGCAGTTCTTCAACCGGGATTTCATAAGGGGAAAAGTCTCCGGCATTTATACGCTCTTCTAAATCCTTCATTGCTTTATCTACTAACACTCCCCTGCCAACTTTGTGGGGAGTAAATGAAAATTTTTCTTTCTTGCTAGGATCAAATGTTATTGTAGCATCTATTGGCTCTTCATTAATCTCTGCCGCAAGAGCCTCTAAATCATCCCGCAGCAAGGAAACGTCATAGGTTAAGGTAGTATTAAATTCCCTGCCTTCTTTAGCAGTTTTGTAAATAGTAATAAGCCTGTCTAAATAACTGCCTTCCCGTCCTACTGAATATGCTTCTTCTATTACTTCTTCAACATTCACAGTAGCCCCTAATGTTTTATAATCGTACACCCAGGTCTTGCCCTCATACTCCAACACAACCTTCATTTTATCCAGTTTAGGTTGATTAAGGGCTTCTACTGCCGATAATGCCTCTTGCTTGGTCATATTATATAAAGATATGCCGTCAACCACAATGCCGTTATAAAACTTATCAAAAGTTAAAATATAGTAGGCGCAAGCAAAAGCACTGGCAATTATCAACATTAAAAGGATAACAACAGTTATAAGTAAAGGTTTTGTCTTTGATTTTTTTTCTATCCTTGTTTCAGCTTGCATCAGCTTTCCTCCAACCGTTCAGCTATATTTTCACAACTGCTAATAATAAAATAATAATAGATGAAATCTTAAAAGTAAATACTATTTCCAATAATATCAATAAAGTTTAACAGCTTGAAGCACAACTGTAATCCATGGTAACAATTTTTTAACCTACTGTAAAATTCTTGTAACATGTATCAATATATTTCCCCGTAATATAAAAATCCATGCTTCGAACGCATGGATTTTTATCATGAACTTACATTCATAATCAGCTCTACTAATTTACCGCAATCTTTTACTTTCCTTGCCACTTCCTCCGTTACCAGCTGCCCTTTATCTATTAAAATATTTCCCTCGGAGTCTACAATCCTCTTGCTGGCCTTTTTACCTAGCAAAAACTGTATCTTTTTCTGTTCGAATAGATTGGAGGCGCTAGATGCTGTAGAAGCTCCAGCTACCGGCTCATTAGGGGCCTTGTTACCATCTTTATGCTCCAAACAACTTTCGCCCACATCATCGGCAGCTATCAGAACATCCTTTCCATAAGTGATTATACCAGAAGCAGGCATGGTCTTTATTGTTCCTTCAGCTTCTAGTTCACAGCTTGTTATTGTCCCATCCTTTTCGTTTATGTAATATCCCTTGATTGTACCAATAAACTTGCCTTTCTGCGTGTAGCACTTTGCCCCTATAATCTTTATATTTTTCTTAGCCAGCTCTATTGCCTCTTTTACTTCCCCAATTTCCTTAACATTGGATATGGTGTCTGTAGTAACTGCATCGCTGCCTATCCCTATAATCTTGTCGAAATGTAGTAGTATAGCTCCTAATTACCACTTTCCATCATCTATTCTAAGTT
>CALGOY010000100.1 GCA_937960725.1 uncultured Bacillota bacterium | reverse complement strand
GATATAAGCATACCCATAGAGGGGATGACCTGCACCGCCTGTGCTAAGGCTGTTGAAAGGGCTATAAATAAGCTGCCGGGGATTAAGGAAGTAAATGTAAACTTTGCTACAGAAAAAGCAAGGGTTGTATATGACTCTTCAGAGGTGAGGATATCGGAAATTAAAAGCGCCATCTTAAAGGCGGGATACAAGGCTTTAGAAATAGAAGCCGTTGAGCAGGCAGATGTTGAGAGGGCCCGCAGGGAAAAAGAAGTTAGCATTTTGCGAACTAAGTTTATAATAGCTGTAATATTTGCAGCTCCCCTATTATATATTGCCATGGGTCATATGATGGGTCTGCCTATTCCAGAAATTATTAGGCCTGAGAAATACCCGCTTAATTTTGCGATAGCGCAGCTGCTATTAACGATCCCTATAATTGCGGTTGGATATAGATTTTATACTGTCGGTTTTAGCAAATTATTCAGATTTGAACCCAATATGGACTCCCTTATAGCCGTAGGCACCAGTGCGGCATTTCTATACGGTATATATGCCATATTTCAGATTATCCGCGGCAATACTGATTATGCCATGAATCTATATTTCGAATCAGCAGGCGTTATTATTGCTTTAATACTACTAGGCAAGTACTTGGAAGCCATAGCAAAGGGTAAAAGCTCTGAAGCTATTAGAAAGCTAGCTGGTCTGTCCCCTAAGACGGCAATAGTTATCCAGGATGGTAAAGAGATAGTTATCCCTATTGAAGAGGTTGAGGTGGGGGACATACTGCTGGTAAAGCCCGGGGACAGAATTCCTGTGGACGGAGTGGTAGTCGAGGGCAGGACTTCAGTGGATGAATCCATGCTTACCGGCGAAAGCATACCGGTAGAAAAATATCCTGGAAGCAAGGTAGTTGGAGCAAGCATTAATAAGAACGGAACGATAAAATTTAAAGCCACCAAGGTAGGGAAGGACACGGTCCTGGCCCAGATTATAAAGTTGGTGGAAGAGGCCCAGGGCTCAAAAGCTCCTATAGCGAAGATGGCTGATATCATATCGGGGTATTTTGTACCCATAGTAATAGCCATTGCTGTTATTGCAGCTGTGGCGTGGGCCTTGTCAGGACAGTCGGCTGTTTTCTCCTTGACCATATTCATATCCGTCTTAGTTATAGCTTGTCCATGTGCCCTAGGCCTTGCTACACCTACCGCCATCATGGTCGGTACGGGAAAAGGCGCAGAGCACGGTGTGCTGATAAAAGGAGGGGAAGCCTTAGAAACAGCCCATAAGCTAGATACCGTTATACTTGATAAGACGGGAACTATCACCGAAGGAAAGCCTAAGGTGACCGATATAATTACCAGAGGCGATATTAGCGAAGAGGAGCTTTTGCGCCTGTCGGCATCGGCAGAAGTAGGATCGGAGCACCCCCTTGGAGAGGCTATAGTAAGCAGTGCCAGGGAGAGGAATATGGAGCTTGTAAAGGTTGACAGCTTTGAGGCAATACCAGGCCACGGCATCGAGGTGTTGCTTGAGGGCAAAAAAATGCTCCTTGGCAATAAAAAGCTGATGGATGATAGAAATATTGAGATTGCGCTTCAGGAAGAATCCAATAGGTTAGCTAGTGAAGGAAAAACTCCTATGTTCGTTGCCATAGACGGAAAGCTTGAGGGAATTATAGCAGTGGCTGACGTAATCAAGCCTAGTAGCAAGCAAGCCATAGAGACACTTCACAAAATGGGCATCGAAGTTGTTATGATTACCGGGGATAATAAGAGGACAGCGGAAGCTATTGCTAGGCAGGTGGGAATAGATCGGGTCCTAGCAGAAGTGCTCCCCCAGGATAAGGCTAATGAAGTCAAAAAACTTCAGGCAGAAGGCAAAAAGGTTGCAATGGTGGGAGACGGCATCAACGACGCTCCTGCCCTGGTGCAGGCGGATATTGGAATAGCAATTGGCTCTGGTACCGATGTAGCTATGGAGTCAGCGGATATCGTGCTGATGAGAAGTGACCTTATGGATGTGCCCACAGCCATACAGCTGAGCAAAGCTACCATAAAAACTATTAAAGAAAATCTATTTTGGGCTTTTGCCTACAACAGCGCTGGCATCCCCATAGCCGCAGGAGTGCTCTATCTATTTGGAGGACCACTTTTAAACCCAATGATAGCGGCAGGGGCTATGGCCTTCAGCTCTGTATCTGTCTTGCTCAACGCTTTGAGATTGAGGAGATTTAAACCTTCGCATTAGACACCGACCTTACAAATATAGGCTTAAGCACTGATTAAAATAGCTTTCAATCGCGGATAAAATATCAGTTTAGACTGCTGAATATTAGGGTTAATGATAATATAAAGATATAAAAGGAAAGGATTTGGTGATTATGAAAAAGAAGATATTTATAGAAGGTATGTCTTGCCAAAACTGTGTAAGGCATGTTACGGAAGCTTTGGAAGAGATTTCAGGAGTAAAGTCAGTCAAGGTTGATCTGGAAGGAAAGTTCGCAGAAGTAGAGTTAGATAGCCCAGTTGAGGACGAAAAATTTAAAGCGGCAATAGATGAAGCAGGATATGAAGTTACTAGTATAGAATGATCTAGTTTAACTTCAGTGGGTGGCTTTTTAGGGCCACCCGCTGTGTTAATAGCTTTGGGAGGGTTTTTAATGGATAATACGACTAAACAGCAGGTATTAAATCTCTTAAAAACTGCCAGGGGGCAGATATCAGGTATAATTAAAATGGTAGAAGAGGATCGCTATTGTGTTGATATATCTAAACAGATATTGGCAGTACAGGCTCAATTAAAAAAGACAAATTTAAAGATAATAGATCAGCATATAAAGCATTGCGTTAAAGAAGCATTCACTAAAGGCAATGGAGATGAAAAGGTGGATGAGATCATAGAGCTTATTGATAAATATGCTAAATAAAAATAATTTAGCTTTTTGTTGATTTAAAAAACAAAGTTTGTTATAATATTAACAAAGATGAACTATGTAAACTTAATAGGTTTCTAACCTCGAGGGAATGCTTTCCTGAGAGAGAGGAAACGGATGTGCAGTTAATCAAATAAGGTTACTTTTGCCTAAGGCGATTCTGTGCCCTTTTCCGCTCTGTCGGGAAAGGGCATTTTTAGTTTTTAAAGCAAGTTGTATGGGGTTGTTTACATACGAAAGGGGGCAGTAATGTATGGGACTTAGCAATACACCGCGCTCGGAGCGCTTACACATTGCAATTCTAGGTAGGCGAAATGCAGGAAAATCAAGCCTTATAAATGCATTAACGGGGCAGGAAATAGCCGTAGTCTCCCCGATTAAAGGGACGACAACAGATCCGGTATACAAATCTATGGAGCTATCGCCTTTAGGACCAGTAGTTCTTATAGATACTGCGGGATTGGATGATGAAGGGGATTTAGGCGAGCTTAGGAAGAAGAAAACTTTAGATGTGCTAAACAGGACCGATGTAGCTGTGTTAGTAGTCGATGGAGAACTGGGAGCAGGGGAGTTTGAAGAGCAGATGTTAAGCCGGCTTAAAGAGAAAAAGCTTCCTGTTGTAGGAGTTATAAATAAATTAGATAAACTTTTGAATCGTTTTCAAATTGTCAAAGAGTATGGGATTAAATATAAAATTCCTTTCGTGGCGGTATCTTCAACCACGGGAGAGGGGATAGAGCTTCTCAAAGAAGCTATTATCAAAGCTGCCCCTAAGGAAGAAGAGGGGGATGTAATTGTTAGGGATTTAATCTCCCCAGGGGATTTTGTAATACTGATGACGCCCATAGATAAGGGGGCTCCAAAAGGAAGACTTATTCTTCCTCAACAACAGACTATCAGGGATATACTGGATGGCGGAGGCATAGCAGTGGTTGCTCAGGATAAGGAGCTAAAGAGGGTTTTGGAAGGCTTGAAGCTTAAGCCGCGGCTAGTTATTACCGATTCCCAGGTATTTCATAAAGTAGCTGCTGATGTTCCGGATGATATTCCATTGACTTCCTTTTCTATTTTGTTTGCCCGCTACAAGGGGGATTTGGAGGAGCTAGTCCGAGGGGCTAGGGCGGTTGATAAGCTTGAGGATGGGGATAAGGTGCTGATTGCAGAGGCCTGCACTCACCACAGGCAAGAGGATGATATAGCAAGGGTTAAAATTCCTAACTGGCTTCGGGATAAGACTGGAAAGAAACTGGACCTTAGCTTTACCAGCGGGATGCAGTTTCCGGAGAACTTAGACGAGTTTTCTCTGGTAATTCACTGTGGAGGGTGTATGCTCAATAGAAAGGCTATGGTCCATAGGATAGAGCAGGCTGTAGAGGCTGGGGTTCCCATTGTAAACTATGGCGTGTTTATTGCCTATGTGCAAGGGATTTTGGATAGGGCTATCAGGCCTTTTATAGAAATATGATTAAATTTGTAATTAAGACTTAAAAGAAAACATTGAGGGGGAAATAGATGATGACAGAAGAAAGGTTAAAAGCGGATTTTATAGACGATGAGCTTATTTTTAACGCATTGGAAGCCGGGAAGAAAAAGACCATTGCTGAGGTAGAGGAAATCATTGAAAAGGGTAGGCAGGCTAAGGGTTTAACTATAGAGGAGACTGCAGCGCTGCTTCAGGTAGATACTCCAGAGCTGGAGGAAAAGCTGTTTAAGGCAGCTAAAGAGGTTAAGGAGGCTATATATGGCAAGCGAATTGTAATGTTTGCGCCCCTTTACGTTTCTAATTATTGTGTAAATAGATGTAAATATTGTGGATATAAATGCACTAATAAAATTGAAAGACGAAGGCTGACCGATGACGAGATTCGCAGGGAAGTGGAGATTATACTAAACCTAGGGCATAAGCGGATTGCTCTGGAGGCCGGGGAAGACGATAAGAATTGCCCTATCGATTATATTGTACACGCTATGGATGTAATCTATAATACCAGGGTAGGAAATAGCAATATCCGAAGAATCAATGTTAATATTGCTGCTACAACTGTGGATAACTACAGGAAATTAAAAGAAGCAGGAATAGGCACTTATGTATTGTTTCAAGAGACCTACCATCGGGATAGCTATAGTAAATATCATCCTGCTGGGCCCAAAAGGGATTACGATTATCATACCACTGCCATGGACAGGGCCATGGAGGGCGGAATTGATGACGTGGGCCTTGGGGTGTTGTTCGGACTTTATGACTATAAATACGAGGTATTGGGACTATTGCTCCATGCCCAGCATCTAGAGGAGAAGTTTGGAGTAGGCCCCCATACTATTTCTGTGCCGAGATTGAGGCCTGCAAAAGGAGTTACTTTGGAAGAATATCCTTATTTAGTTTCAGATCACGATTTTAAGAGGATTGTTGCTATATTGAGGCTGGCGGTTCCATATACGGGAATAATACTTTCAACCCGGGAGGCTCCCGAGTTTAGGGAAGAGGTAATCAATTTAGGAGTTTCCCAGATTAGCGCCGGTTCCAGCACAGACGTAGGAGGCTATGAACAGAGCCAAAGTGGCGAACATGACCCACAGTTTGAGCTGGCGGATAATCGAACTCCTGCTGAGGTTTTGAAAACATTGTGCAGCCAAGGATATCTGCCCAGCTACTGCACGGCCTGCTACCGAATGGGCAGGACCGGGGACCGGTTTATGCAGTTTGCTAAAAGCGGACAGATCCACAACCTATGCTATCCCAATGCTATGTTGACCTTTAAGGAATATTTAGAGGATTATGCCGACGAAGAGCTAAAAGAGCTTGGCAATAGAACCATTGAGGAGAATTTGGCTAATATCCCCGATGAGGCCATGCGTCGGGAGACTATCGAAAGGCTAAAGCGAATTGAAAATGGGGAAAGGGACTTATATTTCTAGAGGAGGTATGCTGTGAATACCATTGACTTTCTGCTGGATAAACTATATAAAAACAACGAGCTTTCCAGGGAGGAACTCCTTTATATATTGGAAAATTTAGATGATGATCATACAGAAAAGCTTTTTGAATATGCCCGGAAAACTAGGGATCGCTACTATGGGAATAAAGTTTATATGCGGGGGCTTATTGAATTTTCCAACGTATGCCGTATGAACTGTATGTATTGCGGCATTCGGTCAGGGAATAAAAAAGCAGAGCGATATCGGCTCACTTCTGAGCAGATATTGGACTGCTGCAGGGAAGGCTATGCCTTAGGATATAGAACTTTTGTCTTGCAGAGTGGGGAAGATCCCTGGTACACAGCGGATAAATTGATAGATATCATTAAAGAAATTAAAAGGCTGTTTCCAGATGCGGCAGTTACCCTATCTATAGGGGAGAGAAGTGAAGAAGAGTACCGGGCTTTTTTCGAAGCAGGGGCAGAACGGTATCTACTGCGCCATGAAACGGCTTCTAGAGCCTTATATGAAAAGCTTCATCCAGGAGGAAGCTTTGACAGCCGTAGAAACTGCCTGCTAGCGCTTAAAAAGATCGGCTATCAGGTAGGCGCTGGGTTTATGGTGGGGCTGCCGGGGCAAACTAAGGAGGATCTGGTAGAGGATTTATTATTCTTAAAAGAACTTAATCCCCACATGATAGGTATAGGTCCATTCATTCCACACCACGAGACGCCCCTTAAAGATGCAAAAGGGGGAACAGTAGAGGATACCCTGGTTATGCTGGCCCTCACCAGGCTGATGGTGCCAGACTGCTTGCTTCCCGCTACTACCGCCATGGGCACCCTGCATCCCACCGGAAGGGAGCGGGCCCTTCTGGCAGGCGCCAATGTGGTGATGCCCAATTTATCCCCTACCGTAGTTAGGGCTAAATACGAGCTTTATCCTGACAAAATCTGTACTGGAGATGAAGCAGCCGAATGCAGGTACTGCATCGAGCGGCGAATCCGCTCTATAGGCATGGATGTAGATATGGGGCGAGGGGATCATTGTAAAATATAACCGGGATAATAAGCAGCCTAAAGGCAAATAATAGCTATTAGATTAAATCTAATAGTGGAGGAGAATAAATATATGGACAAATTTGCTGTAGAAGTTGATGCACGGAAGTATGAGCCAAAGGATAAGCGTTCAACTATTTTGAAGGCTTTTGATGATTTGCTCCCAGGTGAAAGCATGGTACTTATTAACGACCACGATCCCGAGCCCCTTTATCACGAATTAAAACATAGTAGATCAGGGGAATTCGAGTGGAAATATCTAGAGGAAGGGCCTGAGCTATGGAGGGTGGCTATATCAAAGAGGATAACCTTATAAATTAATATAAAAAGCCAAAAGAACTACATCTTTTGGCTTTTTATTGTTTCCTCCAAAGCTCTTGCAAACTGATCTGGGCAAGAAGTGCCTTTTTTCCCACAGCTGATGCCTTTTAGCCGCTTAATCGCCTCTTCAGGCTTCATGCCTTCTAGGAGCCTGCTAAGCCCCTGTAGGTTTCCATTGCAGCCGTCGGTAAATACAACATTATGGATAGCTCCATCTTTTATTTCATAACTTATCTTCTTTGAGCAAACCCCTTTAGTCTTGTATTCAAACATATTTAGCTACTCTCCTTGCATCCTAATATATTTTATATTTAAATATATTAAGCTATGAAAAGCAAGTTTGTCAACTTACAGTTTCCGATAGGCGCCGGAAGTAATGCCTTCTATCTTTTTGAATACCCGTATAAATACACTGCTGCTTAAAAATCCTGTTTCTTCAGCTATTTTCCGCACAGTTTTATTCGTGTTTTTAAGCAGCTCTTTAGCGTTATTGATGCGGATTTTGTTGATATAATCCGGTATGCTAATTCCATTTTCATCTTTAAATATTTTGGATAAGTAGGAAGGAGAGAGGTTGAACTCATCCCCTAGGGTATTAACGCTAAGATTGGGGTCGTGGAAATTTTCCTCAATATATTTTCGCACTTGAGCACTAATGGAATCTAGGCAAGATTTTTCCTGCAGATATTCCTGGTATTCTTTTAGAATGTTGATTAATTTATCTTGGAATAGTTTTAGTGTGTCACAATTGATTAAACGATTATATATTCCCTCTTTCCATTGGATGTTTTCTGGAAGCATGTCGTTGATAGCTTTGCATAGGCTTCCAGCTACATCATACATAAAATCCCTAGCTACAGTAGGACAAGTGTTAGAGTCAATATTTGCATTTTCAAAAAGCTTTCTGGTAAAAGATTGAATTTGGACATCATCTTTAGGTTCTTTAACAAATAAATTGATAGAGTGATCAGTTTTAAAAGAAAAAGTATATATAGAGTCATATTGAGATTTTTCCTTATATGGGATTATCTGGTTGGAGCCCACAGTCAAGCGATATTCCATAGCATATAGAGCTTCTTGAAAAGCCTGATGGATTCCATCTACCTCGGAATGTATGGTGCTTAGGCTTATGGTGAAATAAATCCCGAAGTTTTCTTCTAAGAAATTTTTACCCTCCCGCGCGATGGACAGCAAATCTTGCTGCATTGTGGATGTATCGGCGGGGGAGAAATTAACAAGGCAGCTATAGCGGTTTGGATCAATAGCTACTACAAAACCTTGATGTTTTTTTGAGGCCAGCTCTTCGAATACGTTGGTAATGATGAAGCCAAGCAGATCTTGAGAATACGATGCATCTCCAGCGCCGCTATATTTTCTTTCTATATTGATTAGAATTACAGCAAACTGATTAGACAAAAGGGTCAGTTCATTTCTTTCAAAGATCTCCTCTATAGCATCAGCTTGACTATAGGTTCCATAAAGCAAATCCCGCATAGACGATATGATCAATTCATTTTTCCAGTTATGTATTTGCGCGATTAATTTTTCTTGCTCTTCGAAACTTAAACGCAACACCTTCTCCAATATATTTATTTCATTTCCTAGTTCAAAACTTTCAGGGTCGTAGATTGCTTTTTCATCAATCCATTGTATAAGTTTTTTAAGGGGAGTATAATTCTGTCGAGAGAATAGGTAAGATATCATCAGGCCTATAGGAATAATTGTAAGTACAAAAAACAATGCCAACTTTTTAAAATAAGATACAGATTCGGCAGCCAGCGTTTTAGGGGTAATTGATGCATAATAACATTTGGTGTAGGGTGATTGCATAATTTTGCATACATATTCGATACCATCGTGCTCCATATAAAAAAAGTCATCCATGTGAAAATAAGGAGATAGATCGATATTATCATAAAGGGGATTAGTTGATGCTAGAATGGAGCCAGTTGAGTTATATACAAGAAATGCTCCATTGCTTTCCCATTTGCTATTTAATAATATTTTCTGCAATTCAGACATATTAAATAGGACAAACACTTTATCCTGCATATTTTTCTCTTCTGTAAAAGGAGAGTAGATAAAAGCTATGTTCATATTCCCATCTTTAGAGGGAAATCTGACAAAATCTTTTATAGAATGGGATTTTAATATATTATTCCAGTTATCAAAAGTAAAATGGCCGGAACTAAAATAACAATTATAGAACTCTATATAATCGTCTTTGTTGTAGTATATAAATACAGTTTCTATATTTTTTGCTGCT
>CALGOY010000099.1 GCA_937960725.1 uncultured Bacillota bacterium | reverse complement strand
ATCAGGATCAATGACTTCGACGTAGAAATAATCTTCTTGTATATGAAGTCCATCTAAGTATTATAAACTGCTAGGTTCCTACCCCAAGTTCTGTAGTTCTGCCGTGGAGGGAACAAAGGACGGTTAAAGAACTGTTATATACAAACATACTCTGAAAGAGGGGTTAAGATATTCGTGAGGGGAAAGGATAGGGATTTAGATATAACTAAAAACGTTAGGTTGGTCGAATGGCTAAAAAGCGAGCTGCTTACTTCGGTGGCTGAGCTTTTTAGATTGCTTGTTAAAGGGATAAAAGCATCTGAGGAAGCTTTGGCCGATTGTCTTGCTAATATAGTCATGGTTAGCTACCTTTTAGGAAAACGGCTGGGGATCCATTTTTCTCTAATAGATGAAAAGGTAGAAGAAAAAATCCGTTTAGGGATATTGGAAGAGCACGATATAGAAAAGAATTACGGGGATCTATCCCGTCTAAAGGAACATTTAGAAAGATCCCGAGAATAGTTGGTTGTGGAGTGTTTGCGATGAACGTTACTTTAAAAACAATTTTAGAAAGCATTATAACCGGAGTGATCACCACCCTCATTGCGGCGGTTCTATTTTTTGTACCTGTGCTAAATACTCTGGTGCTATTATTTCCTGTTCCCCTGATAGTATTGGGTGTTCGAAGAGGCACATGGTCAGGGGTTTTGGGGCTTATAACCTCATCGGCGATGCTGGGCATTGTAATAAGTCCATTTTTAGGGCTTTCTGTATTTAGCTATAACATAATTCTGCTATTAGGCCTTATAGGGGCTTTTAATAAAAGGCTAAAGGCAAATGAATGTATAGTTATATCATCTGCCAGCGTTTTGGCATCTATTTTAATCAACTTTAAGATTTTCGAATGGATAATTGGAAAGAGCTTTTTTGATTTTATTTCGGAAAATGCATATCAATTTTTTACCGCTAGCCCGGAGAATACCTTGGCATTAGCGCAGTTATACGAAAAATTAGGCATTTTAGATAGGGTTTATTCCTCAGAAGAGTTTGCCCAGCTGGCGGTAAATCAGCTAAAAATCCTAATGCCCATTGTTCCTTCTATTTTGCTTATTTTTTCAATTATTGTGGGACTGGCGCTCTTTTTATTGAGCCGATTTGTGCTCAAACGACTCCATGTTGCTGTGCCCTTTGTGCCGCCGTTTAGCAACTGGGCGCTTCCTAGAGGAACAGGGCGGGGTTTCTTGTTGATTATGATGATCGCAGTCATAGGGATGTTTATGGGTATCAACAATTTCGATGTAGTTTTATATACAATTACGGCATTGTTTTCCTTTATATTTTCTATACAGGGTTTAGCTACTGCTGCATTTTTTTTAAAGGCGGGAAATCTGCCTCAAATAGTACAGATTCTCATTTTAGTCGTTGTTTTTACCTTTATGTCAGCAGCCCTATCCTTTGTTGGAGTGCTTGAACAGATTTTTAATTTTAGAAAGGCCTATTTAAATCGTTTTCGGTCTTAATTTTGAGGTGGACATATATGAAAAAGCCTATAATCGAAAAATGGAATATTCCAGAGATTAAAATATACCTTGGCATTGTATTTGTACTAAGCCTTATAGTGCTGCATTTTGATTGGAGAATAGGAATCCCTGCTCTATTACTGTTTTTCTATCTTTTATACTATAACTCAAAAGCTATAGACAGGCATAGAAGGGAATGGGTTAAATATATAGAAACTCTGTCGGCTAATATCGATTGGGCTACTAAAAATGCAATCTTCAGTATTCCCATCCCATTGGTGATGTGTGCATTGGATGGAACGATTGTATGGCATAATGAGGGTTTTGCTGATATAATAGGTAAGGAAGAAGCTATTATAGAAAAAAATATAGCTGATTATATTCCTAATCTTAATGTCAAAGATGTATTACAAGATAAGAAGAAAGACTCTATAGAAGTTACGCTGGATGATAAGGTCTATAAGGTGACCTGGACCCATATAAAAATAGATGAAGAGATAGGCGATAACAAAATAATCCTGCTATTTTACTGGCAGGATGTTACTGAACAAGTTCATCTAGAACAAAAATACAATAAGCGAAAGCTGGTTATCGCATACGTTCAGGTAGACAATTATGACGAGGTGATGGCTCATACGGAGGAATCTAAGCGGCCCTTGGTTCAAGGGGAGATGGAAGCAAGCCTTTCCAAGTGGGCTAGTAGCCTTAATGCCAGTTGGCAGAAGTATGATCGCGGTGAATTTATCATGGCGATGGAAGCCCAATATCTGGAGAAATTAGAGAAAAATAAATTTTCTATATTAGACGATATGAAGGAGATCAGTGCGGGCAACCAGATTCCCATTACCCTCAGCATAGGGGTTGGAGTGGACGGGGAAAGCCCAAGCCAATGTGCGGAATATGCCCGTTCTGCCTTGGACTTAGCCTTGGGTAGAGGAGGAGATCAGGCCGTTGTCAAACGGGGACACAAGCTTTTCTTCTATGGAGGAAAATCCAAGGCAGTAGAAAAGAGAACCAGAGTTAAATCCAGGGTGATCGCCAGCGTCCTGCGGGATCTTATGGAGCAATCCTGGGAAATTTTTATAATGAGCCATCGATTTCCCGACTTAGATTCTATGGGAGCTGCTTTAGGTATATATAGGTGTGCAAGGCACATAGGCAAAGATGTCTTTATAGTGTTGGACGAATCCAATCCCTCAGTCCATTACCTGATGCAGAAGCTTATGGAGGACGAAGAGTATGAGGGAGTATTTATAACTTCTAGGGAAGCCCAGGATCGAATAGATAGCCAGTCGCTTTTAGTTGTAGTGGACACTCACCGTCCAAGCTTCACTGAGGCTCCCAAACTGATTTCTATGGCGGAAAAAATAGTTGTAATCGACCACCACCGCAGAAGTGCGGAAAGTATCGAAAATGCTACTTTGACTTACCTAGAGCCTTATGCTTCATCAGCCAGCGAGCTGGTAACTGAAATAGTTCAGTATTTCGATGATAAGATAAAGCTAAAACCGATAGAAGCTAATGCTATGCTGGCTGGAATGACCATGGATACGAAAAGCTTTACTTTCAAAACGGGAGTCCGGACCTTTGAAGCGGCATCCTATTTGCGCCGCTCTGGGGCAGATCCTACCTCCGTTCGCCAGCTTTTCCAGGACGATATGGAAACCTTTATAGCCAGAGCCGAAGCAGTTAAAAATGCTGAAATGGTGCTTCCGGGGATCGTGTTTTCTAAGTGTCCTAGAGGGATAAAAAATCCTTCTTTAATTGCTGCCCAAGCAGCTGATGAGTTGCTTACAATCCATGGGATTAACACATCTTTTGTACTGGCGGAAGTAGATGATGATGTAATCATAAGCGGTAGATCCCTAGGAGATATCAATGTCCAGATTATTTTAGAAAAGCTTGGCGGGGGAGGGCACATGTCCATTGCAGGAGCCCGATTGGAAGATATAAGCTTAGAAGAGGCTAGCGATGCCTTGCTTCAAGCTGTAACCGAATATTTAGAGGAAGGTGAAGATAAATGAAAGTTATTTTGCTGCAAGATGTAAAAGGAACAGGTAAAAAAGGAGAAGTAGTAAACGTAAGCGATGGATACGCAAGAAATTTCCTGTTTCCTAGAAAACTGGCTCTAGAAGCTACGCCAAAAAATCTCAATGAATTGAAGAAAAGGCAAAAGGCAGAAGAGGCAAAAAGACAGCAGGAAATTGAAGAAGCAAAAAAATTGGTTGAAAAGCTTAAAGATATTACAGTGGTGATTAAAGCTAAAAGTGGAGAAAGCGGAAAGCTATTCGGCTCCGTTACAAATAAAGAGATAGCTGAGGAGCTGGAGAAACAGCATAAGATAAAGCTGGACAGAAAGAAAATAGTGCTTCCAGAGCCCATAAAGCAGGTTGGGGAAGTGGAGCTGGAGGTTAAAGTATATGCTGAGATTAGCGGCAAACTCAAGGTAAGAGTAGAGGAAGCCTAAACCGTGTAAAATAGGGTGGTGAACACATGGCAGAAGCAATATCCAGAATCCCTCCCCACAATATCGAGGCGGAGCAGTCCGTATTAGGCTCAATGCTATTGGACAAGGAAGCGGTGGCAGTGGCCGTCGATGGCTTAAAGCCAGAAGATTTTTATCTGGATGCCCATAAGGAAATTTTTGAAGCAATGGTAGATATATTTGACCGCGGCGAACCGGTAGATCTAGTCACGGTGGTTGAAGAATTAAGGCAGCGGACTACTCTGGATGCCGTAGGGGGAGTCAGCTACATCACCGACCTATCTATGACAGTGCCAAGCACCGCCAACATAAAATACTATGTAGGAATTGTAGAGGAAAAGTCCATTTTAAGACGGCTAATCTCCGCTTGTAATGAGATTATAAAAGAAAGTTATGAGGCTAAGGAAGATATAGACATTATCGTAGACCATGCTGAGAAGAAAATTTTTCAAGTTAGTCAGCGAAATACAACTTCGGATTTCGAGCCGATTAAGGATATTTTATTAGATACCTATACAAAAATCGAAGAGCTTTCTAAGAATAAAGGAAAGATCATTGGAATACCCACAGGCTTTGTAGATCTTGATCAAAAAACCTCCGGCCTTCATCCGTCGGATTTCATATTGGTAGCAGCCCGCCCTTCCATGGGGAAGACCAGCTTTGTTTTAAATGTGGCTCAACATGCTGCCCTCCGTGCTGACGTGCCGACGGCAATTTTTAGCTTGGAGATGTCCAAGGATCAATTGGTACAGAGGATGCTTAGCTCCGAGTCCAATGTAGAGCTTCAGAAAATCCGCACTGGAGAACTGACGGAGGAAGAATGGATTAGGCTGGTAGAAGCGGCAGGGCCTCTTTCTCAGGCCCCTATATATATCGACGATACTCCTGGCATATCAGTTATGGAGATGCGCTCTAAAGCCAGGCGGCTTAAGATGGAAAAGGGCTTGGGTTTAATAGTTATAGACTATCTTCAATTGATGACCGGCCGAGGTAGGGCGGAAAACAGACAGCAGGAAATATCGGAGATCTCCCGCTCCTTGAAAGCTCTGGCTAGGGAGCTATCGGTGCCTGTAATCGCTCTTTCTCAGCTTAGCCGTGCGCCGGAGGCAAGGACGGATCACCGCCCTATGCTCAGCGACCTCAGGGATTCTGGGGCAATTGAGCAGGATGCTGACGTAGTTATGTTTTTATATAGGGATGAATATTACAACCCTGATACGGAGAAGAAAAATATCGCAGAAGTTATTATAGCCAAGCAGAGAAACGGTCCAACAGGGACCGTAGAACTGGTTTGGCTTGGTCAGTTTACCAAGTTTGTCAACTACGAAAAAACCCGTCAGGAAATCTGACGGGTTTTATTTATTTTGTTTTTTTCGAGGGCGGAGGCGGACATCTTGACCTTTAAATCGAATCAGCATGGTATTAGATGTATCGAAAAGCCTGGACGTGATCCTGTCGGAATAGCGCTGGCGCAAATTGCCAAGGCCAAGGTTAGTAGATAAAAAAGTATGTTTTGATAGTATAGAACGCTCATTGATGATATTGAACAAATCCTCAGAAGTAAAGTTGTTTCTTCGGGTTTCAGTCCCTAGATCGTCGATGATAAGGGCGTCCACTTCGAATAGTTGGTTTTGGAGCTGCTCATATTCTTGCTGATTTGTTATTGCGCTGTGAAACAGCTGATCAAACAGCTTATAAGCAGATACTCGGATAACCGTATAGCCCTTGTCCAGGATAGCTTTAGCCATGCAGTTGAGAAGAAATGTTTTTCCCAGCCCAGTCTTTCCTGTAAACAATATGATCTTCCGGTCATTGTCAGGGAATTGAGCTACATACTCTTCTAAACGCCCTTTTAATTCCTCCATATACTGCTTCTGGCTCATTTTTTCACCGGGTTCAACGGTGTCGGGGAATATGGAGGAATCAAAGGTATCGAAGTTTTGGTATTCTAGCTCATGGATATTGGAAAGCTGATATGTACGGGCGATTAATTTTTGCATCAGGCAGCTGCATTTCTCCCTAACTGGAAATCCCACAAATCCTGTATCTTTACAGCGGCTGCACCGATATCTCATTTCAAGATAATCTGCGGGATAGCCGTTTTCCACAAGGAGCTGTGTTTCTTTAGCTTTTAAATCTGCGATTTCCTTTTGAAGCTGGTCGATGGCATTGGAATAGCGGCTTGGATTTTGAATTATCTTGCGAGAATGCTCTGCCATCTTCTCTATAATCCTATGGTGGATGGAAACTATTTCAGGAATCTTTTCAGCCACTTCCTCTCTGCGCCTTTGAAGAGCCTGTTCCTCTTCTCTCTGTATCAGATCATATTCTTGGAGTATATCTCTTATAATAGATCCCTTCATCAAAAACATCGACTCCCATTTTATGTATTTTATCAGCCGTTTTCGATATCTTCAAAAAGATATTCTAAATCCTCATCAGAGTAGGAATGCTGCTCAAACTGGTTGAAATCAACTTGTTTTAACAGTGAGCCAGCTTTCATTCCCAGCTGGAGGGCTTGTTTGTGCCGTTCATGCTCTGCCTTAGCTTGCTTGACCGATGTAATTCCACTTTCATACCAACTGGATAAGATTTTGTTCATAAAAGGCAGCTTATTTTCGGCCATAGACGAATATTCCGCTGCCAGCAAGATAAGCTCAAAAGAGAGCTTCCACTCTTCCGTCCATCTTAAGTATGCCTTTCTATCGGAGGGTGTGACATCCCTGATTTCCCCTGCCCGCTCCAATACCGCCCGTATCTCATTGTCGATACTCCTTCTATGCTTGATGTGAGCTTTTATATCCTCAAGGTTAGTAAGGCCCCTCTCTTTCCATTTGCTCAGGAGCAAGTCCACTTTTTCGAAGCTATTTCCTAACTTTTCCCTAACGCATTGCTTGCAGGCCAGCAAGATGATCGAATGATCCAGCTTCCAGGTTTGGGTCCATTTCATATATAGGGCTTGGTGTTCAGGTGTGGGGGCCATATTCTTATGGCCCAGATGAAATAGGAGTTCTTTAACAGCATCGTTAATGCTTTCTTGAGAGGACTGGTATTTACGGATTTCTTCTGCAGAGGACAAGCCCATCTTAAAAAATTTCTCAAGAATTTTGTCTACATATCCCATATTTGGGGATTGAATTTTGGTAGTCTCTCTACAGGCCTGGAGAATAGCATTTAGGGAAAAACCCCATCGCTCCATCCATTTTTTACAAAGCTCCAGTTCCGCCTTAGATGGAGAGCGATGAATTCCCAGATATTTCAAAACAGCTACTGTATCTTGATAACAGGATTCATATCTGCCTATGTATTCCTCTGCTTTTTGCAGAGTATCTATTCCCTCTTTAGCCCAGCTTTGAGCAACTTTATCCAGGTAATTTATGCTAATCTTAGGTCCTTTCTTAGATACATAGAATTGAACCATCATCAGCACTACTTCAGCAGGTAAGTGGAGGACTTCAATCCAATCATAGATTCTCAGATACTCTTGAGGAGTGAGCATACGGTTTTTAAAGATTGTCTGAAGATTTTGATTAAAATCCCGATAGCGATATAATGTCTTTTCTGTATCCAAGTTCCTATTGTACAGCACATCTTTTATGTTATAATATTTTATTGAAATTTGATTATTTTCATCTTCTGATATTTCTAAAATTCCCTGCCGCTCCCAGTAGCGCAGCGCGTTTTCCACTACAGATATTTCAAGGCCGAGATCTCGGGCAAAATCTTCAAGAGAACTATCGGTCTGTTTTTGATGATAGCATTGACTCAATCCGTATATGTAAACCTTGACGAAATCTCCAGGTGCTTTCAGCATGAACTCTTGGATAAATAGATTTTCAACCGGGGTTACGTCGAATATATGATAGCTATCGGAAAAAGAGCATAGAGCCATATTTATCATCCTCCACTTCGGTTATGGTGCATTTACTATAATATCACAATGAAGAAGATTTGCAATACTGCACGGTGCTATACTTTTTCTACCAAATTATATTTTATAGGTTTCAGGGAAAGCTGTTAAGGGTAAATGTAATTTATAACATAAAAAAAGGGTTGATTCCTGAGCCGATAAGGTGTATTATGAAGTAAGATGGAATAAGGGAGGTATGCACATGGCAAAGGTTACTAAAGACATGACCATTGCAGAAGTGCTGAGACTCGATGAAGGAACAGCTCCTATCTTCATGCAGTTTGGAATGCACTGCTTAGGCTGTCCTGTTTCCAGCGGAGAGAGCATTGAGCAGGCTGCAGCTGTTCATGGAATTAATGTTGATGAGTTGATTGAAGCACTAAACGAGTATTTAGAGGATAAATAATTGCTTAGCTAAAAAAGCCCTTCCATGGGAAAGCGTGGGAGGGCTTTTATGTTTGGAAATATGTGGATATGTGGATAAGTTTGTTGATATATATGAATTTTTTAAACAATTTGAGAAAAACTAACAGTTTTAATAAAAAAACAATTTCGGTTTTCCACAGCTAAAAGGCCTTCTACAGCTAAAAATAAGCCGCCGCGAAAAAACATGAAAAAATTGGTTCGTTGTAAAATTAAATGCAACACCCCAAAAAATTATAGAACCATAGTGAGAAATCC
>CALGOY010000098.1 GCA_937960725.1 uncultured Bacillota bacterium | reverse complement strand
GATGGTAAGCCTGGGGATGGAACAGCCCTTTGAGCGTGGGTAAACTTGCTCCGATTGGAGTATTGACCACGAAGCCACCACCTCTATAGGTGGAGGTAGTTCACAAGAATTTATAGGACCTAAGGGTAGGATAAGGTTAGTATATCAAAAAGATAGAATCTTCCATCAAGAAGAGGGAGATCTAATAGAATACTATAAATATCCTGAAAAAACTTATGAGATTATAAATATAAACAGCAATCGCAAGCCAACCTATCGGCAGTTAAAGTGTCTTATAGATATGATAGAAAAAGACACGCCTGCCTCCCCCAGCATTGATGATGTGTATACAGCCTTTGAAATAGCCGTAATGGCGGATGAAAAAATAAAAAAAGGTCGTGCTAAGCTAGAACAGATTAAATGCGTATAATGCCATTGATATAATATGCAGTATACAGTAATAAAAGCTAGTGTAGCTAAAAAGGCACACTAGCTTTTATTATTTAAAAAATATTTATTATAAAATCAGAATTTTTATATTTTTTTATTTCTAATAATGCTATATTGTTGTATACTGAATATAGGGGTATTATTGGTTAGAATTTGAAGGAAATGGGGGATAGTATGGATTTAGCTAGCTTTATTATGAATATTGGCTGGATTCCAGCTATTTGCTTCTTGGTAGGATTAGCGCTGGTTATATTTGAGATGTTTAACCCTGGATTTGGAATTCCTGGAGTGACCGGATTGTTCTTACTGGTGTTATCAATTATAATTTCAGCTAGATCATTAGTCGATGCTTTGATTATGGTTTTAGTGATAATAATTATATTAGGTATAGCTTTTATTTTTGTTCTTCGTTCTGCCACCAAGGGAAGGCTGTCAAAAAAGCTCGTCTTAAAAAATTCAATGGACAAAGAATCGGGCTATGTGGGTGTAGAGGATTTAAGCGATTTTGTTGGGAAAGAAGGTATTACAATCAGTATCAATGGTCCGTCGTAAGCGGCTGAGTTTGGTGGCGGGAAGTTGGATGTGTTTTCCGCCTCTCCCTTTGTACCGAAAGGTAGAAGGGTAAAGGTGGTTCAAGTCAATGGACCCCGCATTGTGGTTCGGGAAATATCATCATAAAAAATTTATTAAATAATGAAAGGGGTTTTACAATGGAAGAGGCTTTGCTGCTTGTATTTATTATCGTTGCGATTATCGTAGTGCTGTCTTTGTTTTTTAGCTTTGTGCCCATTGGACTATGGATTTCAGCCTTAGCAGCCAATGTTAAGGTAAGCATTTTTACCCTTATAGGGATGAGGCTTCGCCGGGTTATCCCATCCAGGATTATTAACCCTCTTATTAAAGCGACTAAGGCGGGATTGGATGTTTCGATCAATAAGCTGGAAGCCCACTATCTGGCGGGAGGAAATGTAGATAGGGTAGTCAACGCTCTTATTGCTGCCCAGAGGGCTAATATACCCTTGGAATTTGAGAGAGCTGCTGCTATTGACCTGGCTGGGCGAGATGTATTAGAAGCGGTTCAGATGAGCGTAAATCCCAGGGTAATCGAAACGCCGAAGGTTTCTGCAGTGGCCAAAGATGGAATCGAAGTAATAGTTAAGGCCCGGGTAACGGTGAGAGCGGATATTGAAAGGCTCGTGGGCGGCGCTGGCGAAGAGACTATTATTGCCCGTGTAGGAGAGGGTATTGTGACTACTGTAGGCTCCTCTGACAGTCATACAGCAGTACTGGAGAATCCAGATGAGATCTCTCAAACCGTCCTCGAAAAAGGGCTTCACGCAGGTACTGCCTTTGAGATTCTCTCCATCGATATTGCTGACATTGATGTGGGACGGAATATCGGTGCCAAGCTGCAGATCGACCAAGCTGAAGCCGATAAACAGATTGCCCAGGCTAAGGCTGAGGAGAGGCGGGCAATGGCTATAGCTAAAGAACAAGAGATGAAGGCCGCAGTGCAGGAGATGAGGGCCAAGGTAGTAGAAGCCGAAGCGGAAATACCCAAAGCTATAGCTGAAGCTTTGAGACAAGGAAATCTAGGGGTTTTAGATTACTATAATATGCAGAATATCATCTCCGATACCCGTATGAGAGAATCTATATCAAGGCTAGGCAGGGATGATCAAATAAGCCCAGATAAAAAATAAACTTTAAAAATATATGGCAAAGAAAGGGTTGTTATTAATATGGAAGAAAAACGGCTGGAGATGGATCCGGTAGTTATTGAAATAGAAGCATCTGTAGAGGACAGTGGCGATAGCATAAAATCCCGTCGCTAGATCGGAAGAGCGTCGTGTAGGGAAAGAGTGTAGATCTCGGTGGTCG
>CALGOY010000097.1 GCA_937960725.1 uncultured Bacillota bacterium | reverse complement strand
GTCCGCATAATGAGCATACACAAGAGCAAGGGATTGGAATTTCCCGTGGTTTTTGTATCAGGCTGTGGAAAAAACTTTAACATGGTGGATATGACCCGAAGCATATTGGTTCACCAGGATTTGGGCTTTGGGCCAGACTATGTAGATTATTCTAGGCGAGTTTCATGTCCTACCCTGCCTAAACAGGCTATTAAGTATAAATTAAGGCTTGAAACGCTATCCGAAGAAATGCGGATACTCTATGTAGCCATGACCCGGGCTAGGGAAAAACTTATCCTTACAGGGAGCGTGAAAAATTTATCTAAAGCTATTGATAAGTGGTGTGACTGCCTTGATACAGATTCGGTAAAATTACCGGAGCATGAAATAATGCGAGGGAGATGTTATCTGGACTGGATTGGACCTGCTGTAGCCCGACATAAAGATGGGCAGTCCCTTAGGGAAGCCGTAGGAATAATCGATGATAGCCATGCAAAATTATTATTAGAAGATGAGTCTATGTGGGATATAAAGCTTTGGAATAAAAATCATTTAATTGCAGCAAAGGCAGGTGAGGAGGAAGCGGCTGCAGCCCTGTGGGAGGAGGAACAGGAAGCTGAGGCAAGCCTGGAGGCAGAATATGTAGAGGCTATAAGCCAGAGGCTTAGCTGGAAATATCCATATATGCAGTCCTGGAAGATTCCAACTAAAATATCGGTGACGGAGCTGAAGCGTTATATGGAGGCTGAGATTGCGGATGAAGTTATTTCAGCATCTGTTCCGTATGTAGCTCCCTTGGTGAAAAAGCCTAGATTTCTAGAGGCGGAAAAAGGTCTATCTGCTGCGGAAAGGGGAAGTATTCTCCATTTTGTGCTCCAGCACTTAGATTTTAAGAAAGCAGAAACCATAGAAGATATAAAGCAGCAGATAGCAGATATGATATCTTTAGAGCTTTTAACCGAAGAGCAGGCTAAGGCTGTAGATATTTTAAGAATTCAAAGATTTCTACAATCCAACCTGGGAAGGCGGATTAAGAAAGCTGATAAAGTATACAGGGAGACTCCATTTACTATACGATTGGATAGCAAAGAAATCTATCCCGACTTAGATGGAGAGGCCTATAAAGATGAGTTCGTTATACTCCAGGGGATTATTGACTGCTATTTTGAAGAGGAAGGGGAGATTGTTCTAGTAGATTATAAGACGGATTATGTACCGCCAGGGGATGGACTGGATATTATTAAGGAAAGATATAAGACCCAAATCGAATATTATACTAGAGCTTTAGCCCAGATAACTGAAAAGCCTATTAAGGAGAGGTGTATTTATCTTTTCTGGAATGGAAGAATTTTAGAATACTGATACTTTAAAGCTGGCAAATATAGGCGCTCTCTGAGCCATTCATATTTGCCAGCTTTTTCATTTTGAGTAAATCTTAATTTTTAATTTGATATTTCGCTAATATTATAATAGTATGATATAATCATTTAGGATAGGAAGGGCTTTTTTTAATCAATAGTAGGATCCCGATGTTGATCAGATCAGCTAGGTTAGAGAATCAAGCTGGATTAGTAGGAGCTTCGAAGCTAATTTTAGTTTTATATTTTGTAAATATAAAACTAAAATTAGTCTTTTGGTTTTCCTCTTGGGAGTTATCTCTCAAGAGGTTTTTTATTTTTAAAGAGGAATTAATAATGAAAGATAAAATTTTTGACAGCAATTCGCAGGTTCTTAATGTGTTTGGGCAAGCACATTCTGAAAAAGAATTTAGTATTAACACAGAAAATTCTGGTGTAATTATTCGTTCTCTAACCAAGAACTTATATAAAGATCCCTTGGAGGGAACATTCAGAGAATTAATTTCTAATGCTGTTGATAGTGTTAGAAAATCAGGGAATAAAACAATTCAAATCCATATTCCTACTAGAAGAAT
>CALGOY010000096.1 GCA_937960725.1 uncultured Bacillota bacterium | reverse complement strand
AAAATAATTGGAATTAATCATGTCCATCGCTTTTTTCTCAGCAACATTTTTTATTCGCTCCCTCAGCTCAGGGATTCCAAGCTCCAATCTGTCTAGCCTGATTGTCTGTATACTGACGTTAAACAGTTCGCTTAGCTCCTCATCGGTCAAAAAAGGATCTTCCTTCAGCTGCTCTATTAACCGCCTTTGCCGCTCTTTTTTCTGCATGACAACCTTAGCCATCCCCTGTTCACTCTCCTATATTCACCTCTTAACTTTAATAGATATATATTGATTGCTATGTAATATTAGTACCTGGTTTTAAAACTAGTATATATGAATTCGTTCTATTTTTCAATAGTTTTTTTACAATTTAATTTCAGAAACAATAAAAAAGCCTGTCTTGAATTTTCAAGACAGGCTTTTATTTCCTTAATTTCCTGCAACATCAACAACCTGTTTTCCCTTGTAATATCCGCATTTTCTGCATGCCCTATGGGAGAGCTTATATTCTCCACACTGGGGGCACTGTGTCATCCCAGGCATGGTGAGTTTCCAATGGGCTCTTCTCTTATCTCTCCTGGCCTTAGATGTCCTCCTCTTAGGTACTGCCATAATTACACCTCCTTGTCTCGGGCAGAAAAGAATTCTTTGAGCACGGCTAACCGGCTATCTATAACATCTTCCTGCTCCTGATTCTTTTCCTCTTCACATGTACATTGCTTATTATTTAAGTTGGCACCGCAATAGGGGCACAAACCCTTGCAATCTTCACTACATCGCCTGAGGGTAGGAAGCTCCAAGAAAAAATTGTCCATGATGGCATCTTCTAAATCTATACGATGCCCTGTATACAAGTATATATCTGGGTCATCTCCAGAAGACGTTCTGAACTCAGCGGTGAAGGAAATATCCACGGGGTGAGAATAGAGCTCCATGCAAGAGCCGCATTGAAGGATTGCTTCGCCTTTTACAGTTGCTTGCACTATCAGAATGCCTTCATTCCCGCATGTTACATTTCCTTCGATTGAAAATGGCTCTTTAAACTCGATACTTTCCCCCTGATAAGTAGTGCTCTTTGGGAGAAAAGCCCCTGAAAATTCTTTTGAAGAACCTACCTCTTTTAAGATATCCGAAACATCAATTACCAACATTATCACTCCAAAACCCAGACGGATTTATTATATAGATAGCCTGAAGCTTTGTCAAGTATGAGGCTGCGAAATTCGCATACTATACTAGTTCTAAAGTTTCGCGAGCAATCATTAGCTCTTCATTGGTCGGTATTACTAAAACCTTGACTTTAGAATCATCTGTATTAATTTCTCCATCCAGGCCGCCCACCATCTTATTATTGCGCTGTGGATCTATCTTTATTCCGAGGAATTCTAATCCACTGCACACCTTTTCGCGTACCTGGGGCGTATTCTCCCCTATTCCCGCTGTAAACACCACGCAGTCCAATCCACCCATGGCAGCAGCATAAGCACCTATATATTTTTTCACACTATAGTTGAATACATCAAGGGCTAGTTGTGCCCGCTCATTTCCTTCGTCAGCAGCCTTATGTAAATCCCTAAAATCGCTGCTAATGCCAGATAGGCCTAATACCCCCGACTTTTTGTTGAGGTACTCGTTGATCTCCTCATCAGTCATACCTTTATTTTCTTTTAAGAAGGTAACTATGGCGGGATCTATATCTCCACACCTTGTTCCCATGGGCAGTCCTGCCAGTGGTGTAAAGCCCATACTGGTGTCGACAGATTTACCGTTTTTAACCGCTGCAACACTGGAGCCGTTTCCTAAATGGCAAGTAACAATTTTAAGAGTTTCTATAGGCTTGTTAAGTATTTGAGCAGCTTTTTGAGAAACGTATTTATGGGATGTTCCATGGAAGCCATATCGCCTTATTCCCAGCTCTTTATAAGTTTCATAGGGAATTGCATACATAAAGGCTTCCCTTGGCATAGTTTGATGGAAGGCCGTATCAAAGACAGCGACCATTGGAGTGTTGGGCATTACGCTTTTGCAAGCTTTAATTCCCATAATATTCGCAGGGTTATGCAGCGGAGCTAGCCCTATATTTGCTTCTATAGCTTCCATCACTTCATCGTCAATAACTACTGAAGCTGCAAAGCTCTCACCGCCGTGAACTATGCGATGTCCCACTGCCCCGATTTCATCCATACTTTTTATTACTCCATGCTCAGGATCTACAAGACTGTTTATTACCATTTTGATAGCATCTTCATGATTGCTAAACTCTGCCTTTATTTCAACAGTGTCCTTCCCTTTGGCGGTATGCTTTAAAAAGGAATCGGGAATACCGATCCTTTCTGCATTTCCTTTGGCAAGAACGCTCTCATCTTCCATATCTATCAACTGATATTTTAAAGAAGAACTCCCAGCATTAATTACAAGTACCTTCATCCTCAAACTCTCCTTTACTGATTTTGTGCTTCTAGGGCTGTGATAGCCACTACATTAACGATATCATCCACACTACAACCCCTTGACAGGTCGTTAACCGGTTTTGCTAGACCCTGGCTTAAAGGACCTAATGCCATAGCTTTTGCTAAGCGTTCGGTCAGCTTATATGCGATATTTCCAGCCCCCAAATCCGGAAATATAAGTACATTGGCTTTCCCCGCTACAGGGCTATCTGGAGCTTTTTGCCTTCCTACCTCCGGATCCAGTGCAGCATCTACCTGCAGCTCTCCGTCGATTAGAAGATCTGGAGCCATCTTGCGGGCGATTTCAACCGCTTCAGCTACTTTGTCTACTTTTTCGTGCTTTGCACTTCCTTTAGTTGAAAATGAAAGCATAGCAACTCTCGGCTCCATATTTGCCAATACCCTTGCAGTATCAGCAGCAGCTATGGCTATAGCAGCTAATTGTTCAGCATTAGGATCGGGATTTAAGCCGCAATCGGCATAAATAAATACACCATTCTCTCCATATTCACAGTCAGGAACTTCCATCAGAAAACAGCTAGAAGCTACAGATATTCCTGGACGGGTTTTGATTATCTGAAGAACTGGACGCCAAACGTCAGGGGTGCTATTTACAGCTCCTGCCACCATTCCATCGGCATCTCCCAGCTTGACCATCATGGTACCGAAATAAAGAGGATCTTTCATTGTCTCTCGAGCTTTCTCATGGGTCATTCCCTTGTGCTGCCTCAGCTCTACCAGCTTGTCCACATATAGGTCAAATTTATCGGATTTTTCCGGGTCGATGATAACTGCATCGCCAAGATCTATCCCTTGGGCATTGGCTTTTATCTCCTCTTCATTGCCCAATAAAACAATATCGGCAATCCCTTCTTTTAAAATTTTCTCAGTCGCCTTAAGCATCCTTATTTCTGTCCCTTCAGGCAATACTATAGTTTTCCGGGATGCCTTGGCCCTCCTAATAATAGATTCCATTACACTCATGCTGAAATTCTCCTTTCGCACATTTATTTCACAAATCTATCAAGCTATATTATAACAGCCACCAACCTCTTATTATTCTACACAAAATACAAAATTCCTCCCTTAATTCATTTTTTTGAATATTGGGACATCGCAATACCGAATATTTTGACAAATCCCCTGTTAATACTTTCCTTTCTTGAAAAGATAAATCCGGAACATTATAATTATTATATCCTTTTATAGCAAAAATTTTAAGGAGATAAAGACAATGGTTAAAGTTTTGGGAATTGTCGCAGAATATAATCCTTTCCATAATGGGCATCTTTATCACCTGCAAGAATCTATAAAAAAAATAAATCCAGATTATACGGTTGTAGTAATGTCCGGCCATTTTACCCAGAGGGGCGAAGCTGCAATTGTAGATAAATGGGCTAGGGCTGCTATGGCTCTAAAGGCGGGAGTAGATTTAGTTTTAGAACTGCCAACAAGTTACGCTTGCCAGACGGCCGAGCTATTTGCTTTTGGGGCGATTCAGCTTTTAAATCATACGGGCATAGTAACCCATCTATCCTTTGGAAGTGAATTTGCAGAGTTTCAGGCTCTTGAGGCTATCGCATCGGTTTTGGCTTTAGAACCTGATGAATATAGAAAACGGTTAAAGCTCCATTTAGGAAAAGGCTTGTCCTTTCCCAGGGCAAGGCTTCTCGCTTTAAACGAATACATAACAAATTATGTATCTTCGTTTGCTTATAACATGGAGATACTAGAAAATATTATGACTAGCCCCAATGCCATTTTGGCTATTGAATACCTAAAAGCTATAAAGAGAACTAAAAGTCTAATAAAGCCCGTTCCTATAGCTAGAATCGGCTCCTCATACAATGACACAGAAATGAAGGGGAAATTCTCCAGCGCTACCGCTATCCGAAAGCAACTGCTGTCCACTAAAAATATCCAAGAGCTTTCCGAAGCACTGCCCCCTTACTCTCTTCAGATATTAAAAGAAAGTATAGAGAAAGGCAGAGGACCTGTAACTAATCAATCCTTGGAACAACTGATATTGGGCAATATCCGCCGCTCAAGCCCTGAAGAAATAAAAGCTTGGATGGATGTTGAGGAGGGCTTAGAAAATAGAATAAAAAAATTCGGATATGACTCATCAACTATCGACGAATTCCTCGCTAAAGCTAAGACTAAACGCTATGTGTATACTCGGCTACAGCGCATATTAATCCATGGTCTATTGGGAATTTCTACTGACATTATGAAAGAATATAATAAAAATGGCGGACCTCTTTATCTAAGGATACTCGGCTTTAGAAAAAAATCCCGTCCCCTTTTAACTCTTTTAAAAAACAACGCAAAAGTTCCAATTATATCAAAGGCTGCTGACTACACCCGCCATGACTCTAGCCTGCTAAATAGAATGTTTGAAACTGACGTTTTAGCTACGGATCTATACTGTCTTGGATTTCCCGGGCAATACCAACGCACAGGCGGCCAAGATTTTACCACGCCCATACTAATCCTTTAATCCTCCCGCCGCTTAAAATTCTCTATTTTTTCTAATATTTTTTCTATTGCCTCCTCAGCAGCTTTTCGTCCCTGGTATATACACTCATCTACCTGTTCAAAATCCATGGGGTTAATGCTATTTACAGAGGGACATATCAAAATTTCGTCTCCCCCTACCCTATTTTTTAAAATTTCCAGCCCCATGACATCTATAGACTGAAGGATAATCTCTAAAATTCCATTAGGCCTTCTATGCTCACCGCGAAATCCCACATCTACCCCGATTACAATATCAGCACCCATTTCTTCTACTACTCTTATGGGTACCCTCTCCAGCAAGCCCCCGTCCACCAATACCCGGTCTCCATCATACACGGGAACAAATATGCCAGGAATAGAAATACTGGCCCTTATGGCTTTGTATACCTTCCCCTGATTTAATATTATGGTTTCGCACTTTATTAGGTCAACTGCAGTAATGCTCAGGGGAATTTTTAGCTGATCAAAGGTCCTATCTCCTGTAAGCAGCCGCATCAATTCTTCAATTTTCTTACCTTGAATAAACCCTTGTCTTGGCACCTTAATATCATAGTACCCTTTTACATCGATATTTTTAGCTATTCCCTCCATCATGCTAGGCTTTACTCCTGCTGCATACAAGGCCCCTACAATAGCCCCTATACTGCTGCCGGATATGAAATCGGGGTATATTCCATGCTCTTCTAAAACCTGCAGCACACCTATATGGGCTAGTCCCCTAGACGCTCCAGAGCCCAACGCCAATCCAATGCGCGGTTTATCTCTCATAATTAAACCTCCTTATCAATATAATCGTTCTGTTAAGTTAAATGAAAATTGAAAGCCTCGGACTCCTTCGGGTATAAT
>CALGOY010000095.1 GCA_937960725.1 uncultured Bacillota bacterium | reverse complement strand
GGTAACGCCTTGCAGGAACAAGAATTGTTGGACTTCCACCGGCGGGTCACGCATTACATCTGCTTTTAAAACATTTAAAGCCATCTGAAGTCCTGTATAGATATTGACACATTCGTAATCCCCACCATAGGCGTTGCCGATGGATATAGTTGCATCTAATAGCTCTAAGGATTTAAGAAGCCGGATATTATTGCTAAAGAAAACAGGTAAAGCCCCATGATCTGTTATGATACAAGCTATTTTTATGTTCTTTTTATTATATTTAAAATAGGCACAGAGCGGTAATAGCATACTATGGAGCTCTCCAATGTAGATAATTTTATCTTGAAGCTTTAGCCTATTTTGGAAAAGAGAGTGGTATGGGCTGTCTTCCTCTTCGCAAAAAGAAACGTGCACCTGCTGTGGGGTGTATTTGAGCTTCATTCCATGGCCCCAGTTTCCCATTTGTTTTTCTAAATTGTCTAAGTTAGCAATAATAAAGTGATAACCTCCCGTTCCTAGCCTTAAGCTGCAGGCAGTAGTATTAACCAGTACCCGGTCTCCAATATCTAAACTCCCTGTCATATTTTTGTAGTTGTAAGCCTTTTTACAGCTATGGTCTATATCCAAAATGACTTCATCTACATTTTCATCTAAAGGATAAATATCCATAACCTTTGCAGCCTTATATTCTATCAATTTTGCACAAACCTACCTTTCTTTTTTTAACCTACCAATATTATCAATACTTTTTAATATGGAAATCCTATCTATTATTTCAGATAATGAATAAAATTCTGCAACTATATGAATTAGCATCAATGCAAAAAATGCAGTAAGCTTTACATAGCTTTGAAATATGTTTATTGCATATAATCCTAATATTCCACCTAATAGACTGGCTCCTGTATCCCCTAGCATATATTCTTCTCTCATCTCGCCTGGCAGATAGACAATTAGGGCCAATATCAAAGGGAATAATATCCAAAAACCTTTAAGTCCAATAAATACTGCAATTAGAGATATAGTGGTTAAAAATGCTTTTATAGCTCTCCCGGGGCGTAAATCCATGAGATTTATAAAATTTACGCACAATGCAAACAAAATAGTATGAAAAGCAATATCCCGCAATGTTGAGTAATATGCAGATGATGCTATAAATCCGGCGATAACTCCTATTAATATTTTTAGTACTCCAGTAGTCAGCTGTTTTTCTGCTATTTTTCTCAAGTGTCCCTTAAAGCCTTTTGGGTGGTTATTGCCGAAAAAATCATCTATTAAGCCCATAAATAGGGATGCAAATATGACATTCGCATATACCAATAAATCTACTTTATTATCCTCCCAAAAAGATAGTATTCCAAACAGGCACGGAAATAATAGAATTAATCCTCCTCCATTTACGACCATAGTTCCAGAATAATTTTTTACAGTAAACTGCTGAGCCTTCATCATATCAACTATGGCAAATTTAAAATATGCTGTAAATATCAACGTAATAAACGCTGAAATACAATATCTATACAGCATAATCTGCGTCCTTTCATATTTAGTATTTTAAAATAGTTTTAGATAGAAAAACGGATAAAATATCAAAAAACTGTTTCCCCCGATGGATAAATCCTTTTAAATCTTTCCCAGTAACCCTATGATGAATTTGGATGGGGACTTCCATAATCCGGAGATTGCTATTAATCAAATCTACCGTCATTCCAAACTCTATCCCAAAGCGGTTATATTTCAGAAACTTAGGATCCATTATTTCTCTTCTGAAGCATCTCTGTCCAGACAATACACTTTCCAGCGCAATTCCAGTTAGCCTTCTTAAGGCAAATCTAGAAAACTTTTTAACTATGCCAAATCCCCCTTTACCCGGTACAAATGCTATTTTACCTATGGTGACATCTGCATGGCCTTCTAAAATGGGCAATATTAATTTTTCTATTTCTATAGCTGTATCTCCTATATCTGCATCTACAAAAGCTACAATAGTAGTATCAATGGCTTCTAAACCTTTTTTTAATGCATATCCTTTTCCCGAATTTTTATCTAGTCTCAAAACTTCTGCTCCTGCAATCTTAGCCATCTCACTTGTTTTATCACTAGAACCATCGTCTACAACTAATATTCTATCAATACAGCTTATTTTCTTCAGAGCATATATAGTTGTACCTATTCTATCTTCTTCATTGAATGCAGGTATAATAATACCTACCGTTTCTGATAACGCCATATTTTCCACCTCTAACAACCTCTAATTGCTAAAGTCAAGCACAGCTTCTTTAGTATGCCCTAACTGCTGTTCTGTCGTATCATAGGGAAAAAGAGGATTGGGCATAATTCCATCATCAGCTTCACTTTTAGTGCCATAATTTCCGGTATTGCCTGAAAGAATAGATATCAAGGACAGCTTTCCATATATAGTATCTATATGGTCAACAGTAGCTATTCCCAATTTCTTATAATTAGCTATAGCCGAATCAGATACTTTTTCGTTTTCCACCGCTATTATAGGTAAACCTCTCTTCTGAGAAGCTTTTATAAGGCTTAAATCGAACTCTATATGATTGTCATCTCCATTTTTCCCATTACCAGCTAAAATAATTACATCACATGCGTTTTGAATATCTATTAAACTACGGAGAAAGTGTAATTCATTAAGCTGCGATATTGGTCGGGTAACTTGTCCGGTTATAAGGCTTTCTACAAGATTTTCCGCCAGCCATGCATATAGCTCTCTTGTTTCTAGCTGTCTATTAGAAGCAACTTCTATTGCTTCCTTGATATCCGAACCTTGGGAAAAAATACTCTGTCTCAAGGTGATATTAGATTCAATAGAGGCTCCCGATAGCTTTAGCAATTGAATCAAGCTAGAATAATCATTTTTATCTGAAGTCTCTACTATAGCTACCTTCAACCCTTCTAACCTATTTTGCACTAACGATGTAAAAAGTACGTCGCACAATTTCTCTGTGTTTTTTTGACTTTCCTCTAAACTGTTTATTTGCTCCTCCAGTTGCCGCTTTTCATTCCTTATGCTTATGAATTCCTCTTCCAACTGCTGTGCAATCATTGTTTGCTGTCTTTCTAATATATCCTTGCTTTCTAGGGAGATACCAATAATCATCCCCAGGCCAAGGGATAAAAAAATAGCAACGATTAGTATCAAATAGTACTTCATATGTATAATTTTTATTCCCTCCTATATACCTAGTAAAAGTTTTATTCGAAGGGATAGCAGCTGATACAAATCTTTTAACAATGGAGACATCCGGGCTACGATTGACAGTGGAAATAGGGCAGCGATAAATAGTGCTACTATATAGCTGGATTTAAGGCGGTTTTTGTAAAGTTCACTAACCCCCTTGGCGTCCACCACTTTATGTCCTATTTTCATTTGCAACAAAAGCGTGCTAGCCATGCCCCGCCTTCCTTTCTCAAGAAAGTCGATCATGTTATTATGGCTTCCTACAGTCACTATTAATTCCGCCTTTTTCTCAAACGCAATTATAAGAGCCACATCCTCACTAGTACCTGCATAGGGAAATGTAACCGCAGACAGGCCTAGTTCGCGTATCCTTTTCATCCCTGGACATCTTCCATCGGGATAGGCATGTACTACAATTTCCTTGCAGCTTTTTAAGCATTTATCGCTGACACTATCCATATCCCCTACAATCATATCCGGGCGATAACCAAAGTCCATAAGGGCATCTCCACCCCCGTCCACACCAATCATTACGGGGTTTACCTCTTCTATATAAGGTCTAATCGCCTTTAGATCTTCCTTATAATTTTTCCCTCTTGTCACGATTAAAACATGCTTTCCTTCCATATCGGTTAACAGGTGTGGTAATTTAATAGGATTTAATATATATTCTTTTTCTTTTTCTGCATAGGTTAGCGTATTTTCGATAAATTCACTTAGTACTTCCCATAGATTTTCTGTGGCATCCTCCATCTTGCTTTGTAGTTCGTCTGCCGTCAGAAGATGAACTTTACATAGAAATTCATTGTTTAACAGTAGATTTTGATCTGAGATCTCGATAATATCATTTTCTTTTATCTGCTCAAAGATCTCATCTCCCACATTGTCGATAATAGGTATTCCAGCATTGCATAGAAGCTCTGGACCACGATTGGGATACCTTCCACTTATAGAAGGGGCTGCATTTATAACCGCCTTTACGTTTTTATCTATTAATTGGGTGGCTGCGATTTCATCCAGGTCTTTGTGATGGATGACTGCAATATCATGGGGAGTTAACCTATTAATTAACTTTTTAGTCCTCCTATCCTTTTTTGCCCTTCCCCGAATCATTGTTTCTCATCCATCCTCTCTTATTTTCATTATAGAAATACCATTTATTACTTTTTATCATTTACACAAAAGAATTATTTATACATCTTTCCACAAAAAAGCAGCTTGCTTTTGCAAGCTGCTTTTAGCTAATGCTCTTTGCTTTCATTCTAAGTTTGTCTGCTATCATCGCTATAAACTCCCCATTTGTTGGTTTCCCTTTTTCGTCATGGACAGTGTAGCCAAATAGTTTATTGATAGTTTCTATGCGCCCCCTGCTCCATGCTACTTCAATAGCATGCCTAATTGCCCTTTCAACTCTACTTGGGGTTGTATTGAACTTTTCCGCTATTCCTGGATACAATTCCTTTGTAATTCCGCTTAACAGATCTATATCTTTTACCACCATTAGAATTGCTTCGCGCAAATATTGATATCCCTTAATATGGGCAGGAACTCCTATTTCATGGATTATATTTGTAACATCAGCTTCTAATGAATTCCCCTGGATATTATTAGAATTAAATTGGTTGGTATTAATGTTAGTAGTTAGGAAACTATGCCTTGCTTCCCCTTCATAGTCATCTGCCTGAACCAGTTCTCGGATTCTTTTTACGAACACTTCCATATCAAAAGGTTTTACAATGTAGTAATCTGCACCTAAGGCTATAGCCCTCTGGGTAATTTTATCTTGGCCCACCGCAGATAATACGATAATCTTTGGCCGAGGTTCTATTTTGCTTTCGTTAAGCTTCTCCAGCACTCCCAGCCCATCTAGATGAGGCATAATAATATCTAAAACGACAATATCGGGATGAGTCGTGGAAATTAACTCTACGGCCTCAACTCCATCGTTTGCCACTCCGACAACCTCAATATTTTCATGCTTGTTTAAATATTCACTGATGATGTCGCAAAAATCCTTGTTGTCATCTGCTATCAATACAGAAATACTTTTATCCATCTAGATAACCCCCCTAGCTCATACAAAAGCCTCAATTCTAGAAATTTTGATTTATTCATAATTCTTACTCTATTTCTATTCGACAAATACCTGAAATTTCCTTCTATAATTAAAAAAACATTTTATTTTCTAATTATTCAATAAGATTTTTTGCAAATCTAATTAATTTATTATTTTGTCAGCTTCATTTAGCATCCACTCTATGAATATGCCATAGCCCTTTTTAGGATCATTAATGAATACATGGGTTATTGCTCCAACGATTTTACCGTCTTGAATTATGGGGCTTCCGCTCATCCCCTGTACAATTCCCCCTGTCTTTTTTAGAAGTTCTTCATCCGTAATCTCTATTACCATGCCCTTTGCATTAGGAGTATCCTGGTTATTGACTTTTAAAATTTGAATATCAAACTCCTTTATTCCTTCCTCATCAACCGTAGTGAGAATTTTAGCATCTCCTATACGTACCTCATGGCGATAACAAATAGGCATTGGATCCGGAAGGGAATTTACATCGAAAGCTTTGTTCATTATACCGTATATCCCATATCGGGTATTGTTAAAAATCTTACCTATTACTTTTTGCTTTTCAGAGAACACTCCCTTCAGCTCCCCTGGATTGCCTTTTTCACCCTGTTTAACATCAATAATTTTTGATTGCATGATATCGCCATTTTTTACAGAAAGCATAGTTCCTGTATCGACATCGGTGATAGCATGGCCCAGCGCACCAAAAGTATTTTTTTGAGGATCGTAAAATGTCAAAGTTCCCACCCCTGCAGTGCTATCCCTGACCCATATCCCCAACCGATATTTTTTATCATGGTAGTCTTTAACTGGAGTTATATGGGTATTAAATATCGCATTACCTCTCCTTACTTCTAATTCAAGCCCATCCTCCTTTGCAATATTAACCAAATCAGATAGGTGATCGGCATCTTTTACAGTAATTCCGTTTACTTTTTCTATGACATCACCAGGCCTTACACCTGCAACTAAAGCTGGGCTATGGGCATTGCCTTTTTCATCATACACCTCCGATATTCCAACTATGAGTGCTCCTTGGGTATAAAGTGAAACTCCTATAGAGCTTCCTCCGGGGTGCAAAAGCCTAGGGGGGGTTACCTTAACGTTGATTTGTTTTAATGGTATCAGGCCAAATAGCTTTAAATTTAAAGATACATCTCCTAAATCCACCGATTCAATTGAAATAGGCTTATTCATACTATATATTGTTTGATCTTTTAAAGAATTTCCATTAAATTTTAAAACATCTACATTGTCTCCTTCAATTTTCACACTAAAAGGCAAGCCAAAATTTATTATCTTTTTATCTCCTTTAAAAATCTGAATCTCTGCTGGCAGCCGGCGGAGGTTTTGTATATAAGGCGAATAATTCAATACAAGGAAAATTGCTGCTAACAATATTCCAAGTAGCTTTTTCCGCGATGTTTTACTCATAGCCTAACATTCTCCTGTCTTTATAAAATAGTATACTGCATAAAAATGTATAGCTCCGACATTATAAGAGCAATATTTTATATATAAAACTTTTTATCAATTGTTAAGGTAACCTCTTAAAAACAGATTTATGCAGCTATACGGCACGTAAAAATAGGCAAAAAAAGAAAGGGTATGTACCCTTTCCTACTTTTTATTCACTTTATAATTGTTAGCAGCAAGTAAAAGCTCTTGTGCATGTTTTAAGCTGATAGGGGTAATATCCTTGCCTCCAATCATCATGGCTATTTCTTTTGTTCTAGAGTCCATATCAAGTTTTTCTACATAAGTCCGGGTTTGCTCCCCTGAACCTATATATTTTTTCTCAATCTTATAGTGATTGTCTGCCATAGCAGCAATCTGAGGCAGATGAGTTACACAAATTACCTGTCTGGAGCGGGAGATAGTTACCATTTTTTCACCTACCACATTAGCTATTTTACCGCTAATTCCTACGTCAATTTCATCAAATATTAAAGTGGGAATTTCATCTACTTCTGCCAGAATAGTCTTAAAAGCCAGCATTATCCGAGACATTTCCCCTCCAGACACTATTTTAGCAAGGGGTTTTAGCGGTTCCCCTGGATTGGTGGAAATCATGAACTCTACCCAGTCATAGCCATCAGGAGTAATTTTATCTTCTTCTTTAGTAATTGACACTTTAAAAACCGCTTTTTCCATTCCAAGCTCTTTAAGCTGTTTTTGTATCTCATCTTCAAATATCTTTGCAACCTCACACCGTTGATTATGGAGAAAATGGCATTCTTTGAGCAATGAATCAAATGCTTTTTTTTCATCTTTCCTGAGTTTCTCGAGAATCTCCTCACTATTTTGTAGCCTATCTAGTTCATACTTTAATTTTTCCCCGTGATCTATGATTTCTTCGATAGTATTTCCATATTTTCTTTTTAAATCCATAATTTTATTTAATCTGTTGGAAATAGTATG
>CALGOY010000094.1 GCA_937960725.1 uncultured Bacillota bacterium | reverse complement strand
TTATCGAGTAGTAGTAGCTGATTCACGTTCCCCAAGGGATGGGCGTTTCATTGAAGAAATAGGATATTATTATCCCCTATCCAATCCTGTACAAGTAAAAATAGACGTAGAAAAGGCCAAAGAGTGGCTTAGAAAAGGAGCTCAACCTACTGATACAGTGAGAGCTCTGTTTAAGAAAAACGGCGTTATTGAATAATATAGGGGGTGCTTTAAATGGGAGAATTAGTAAAATTCATTGCGCAGTCCTTAGTTGATAACCCGGAAATGGTAGAAGTGAGAGAAATTGAAGGAGAACAATCTGTTATTATCGAATTAAAAGTGGCGCCCGAAGATATGGGTAAGGTGATAGGAAAGCAGGGGCGTATCGCCAAAGCTATTCGTACAGTAGTTAAAGCTGCTGCTACAAAACAAAACAAAAGAGCCATTGTAGAAATCTTATAAGCCTTTAGGTGATGACTTTGCTTAAATATTTATCTGTAGGATTGGTCTTAAAACCCCAGGGGCTGAAAGGCGAAGTTAAAGTAAAGCCCCTAACTGATAACATCAAAAGATTTGACAATTTGGATGAAGTCTATATCAAAGCAGGGCAAAATTATATCCCTCTAAAAATTAGAGGTAGATGGTATAGAAAAGATTTTGTATACCTTAGCTTTGAAGGCTATGAGGACCGCAATCAAGCAGAAAGGCTAAGGAACGAATATCTTTGGATACCTAGGGAAAAAGCGATACCTCTTCCTGAGGACACTTTCTTCATAGCGGATTTAATTGGCTGTGCTGTAAGAACTAATGAGGGAGAGTGCTTAGGACATATAGAGCAGGTTATCCAAACAGGCAGTAACGATGTATATGTTGTAAATGGAAGTAAAGGTGAAATTCTTATTCCTGCATTAAAGAAAGTCGTCCTACAGGTTGATATAATGAATAGGTTCATTGAGGTAGACGCTTCAGAACTGGAGGGATTACTGCCCGATGAGGATTGATGTCCTAACTTTATTTCCAGAAATGTTTGAAGGGGTTTTAGGAAGCAGCATCCTTGGGAAGGCAAGGGACAAGAATATTCTTGATATCCGTATATACAATATAAGGGATTTTGCTAAGAATAAGCATAAGCAAACGGATGATTATCCCTATGGAGGGGGAGCAGGGATGGTTATGACCCCCCAACCTCTATTCGATGCTTTTAAACATATTTTAGGAGATGAGAAAGAAGAAGACTGTAGGGTAATCTATATGTCCCCCCAAGGGAAAACCCTAAATCAGGATTTGGCTAAAGAATATGCCTCCTTGTCAAGAATCGTAATATTGTGTGGCCACTATGAAGGAGTAGATCAAAGGGTTATCGATAGATTCGTCGACGAGGAGATATCTATAGGAGATTATATCCTCACGGGTGGAGAACTACCTGCTATGGTATTTATAGACTGTGTAAGTAGGTTAATTCCAGGGGTTTTAGGCAGTCCTCTATCTGCAGAAGATGAATCATTTTCCAATGGCTTGTTAGAATATCCACAATATACTAGGCCCCAGGAATATGAAGGATATAAGGTTCCAGAAGTCCTTCTTTCGGGGCATCATAAGAAGATTGAACAGTGGCGGATGAAGGAGAGTCTTAGAGCGACCCTTATTAAACGCCCAGATTTATTGGAAAAAATCAAATTAACGCCGGAACAGAGAGAACTTCTCTCGCAGCTAAAACAGGAAGAAGGCATGAATTCGCTTCAAGAAAGGAGGTAGCTTAAATGGATATCATTCGTTCTATCGAAAAAGAGCAGATGAGAGACGATCTACCAGAATTAAATGTAGGAGACACTGTAAGAGTCCATGTAAAGGTAACTGAGGGAAATAGGGAAAGAATTCAGGCATTTGAAGGAGTTATAATCCGTAAGAAAAATGGTGGAATTAGAGAAACCTTTACAGTTAGAAGAGTTTCGTATGGTATTGGGGTAGAAAGGACATTTCCAGTTCATTCCCCTAAAATAGATCGTATTGAAGTAATCCGCAGAGGTAAGGTAAGAAGAGCTAAACTATACTATCTAAGGGATAGAGTAGGTAAAGCAGCAAGAATAAAGGAAAAAACTATTTAACAAAATATGGGGCTGAGTAGCAGTCCCATATTTTGTTAGTAGAATTATTGATCGGCAAAGGACAAGATATGGAAACGGGTGAGCGTGATGAATAAAAATAGTGAATTATTGGAATGGATAAAGGCTATATTAATAGCTATAGTCGTTGCATTTATCATAAGAACATTCTTAATTGAAAATGTGGAAGTAAATCAGATTTCAATGAATCCTACATTTTATGAAGGGGATAGGGTCATTATAAGCAAGCTTTCCTACAAATTCAATGAACCAGAGCTAGGTGATATAATTGTATTTACTCCCCCAAATCAGAAACAACCTTATATTAAACGGGTAATCGGGGTTGGAGGCGATACCGTAGCTATAAAAGATGGGAAGCTTTATATAAATGGAAATGTCATTGATGAGCCATATATACAAGAAGAAATGACACAGGATTTTGACCAGGTCCATGTACCAGAAGGAACAGTGTTTGTTATGGGGGATAATCGGAATTATAGCAAAGATAGTAGAAATCCCTCGGTAGGTTTTATACCCATTGAAAATATATGGGGAAAAGTAAAGTTTAGATATTGGCCTCTATCTAAAATGCAATGGTTTAATTAAGAAAGGAGCTTTGATATTGAATATCAATTGGTATCCTGGACATATGGCAAAGGCTAAAAAACTGATACAAGAAAATCTAAAAATGGTTGATATGATAATAGAAATACGGGATGCGCGGATACCCTTGAGCAGCGCAAACCCGGATTTTGAAAAGCTAATAGCTGGAAAGACCAGAGTAATTGCTTTAAATAAAGCAGATTTAGCTGAGCCATCGGCTACTGAAGCTTGGATAAAATGGTTTCAATCCAATGGAATCAATGCAATGCCTATCAATTCCCTAGATTTTAAAAATGCTGAAAAGATGAAAAGCTTTATCCTAAAGATAGCAGAGGAAAAAGCCCGGGAAATTTTGGATAAAAAAGGGATACGTAAAACGGTACGGGGAATGGTTATTGGCATACCAAATGTAGGGAAATCAACCTTTATAAACAGTATAGCTGGAGGAAAGAAGGCTAAGACGGGCAATAAGCCCGGAGTTACTAAGGGGAAACAGTGGATAAAAATAAGCAGTTATATGGATTTATTGGATACTCCGGGACTGTTGTGGCCTAAAATTCATGACCAAAATGTTGCGCTGCATCTAGCATATACAAAAACTATAAAAGAAGAAATACTGGATCCGGAAGAAATAGCTCACTACTTCCTAGAAGAAATGAAGAGGCTATGTCCAGATGCTATCGACCAAAGATATGAAGTAGAGGTGCTGGCTGAAAAGAAAGGTTACGAAATATTGGAGTCCATCTGTTTGAAAAAAGGTTGGATAAAGTCCGGCGGTATTCCTGACACTGTAAGGGGAGCAAGGCATGTGTTAGATGATTTTCAGATGGGAAGGCTAGGGAGGATTACTCTGGAATGGCCCGAGGAAGTATGAATATAGAGAATTTAACGATCAAGCAAATAAAGGAAAAGATTGCACAAGGATCAGAGGAAGAGCTAAAGAAATTGTTGGTAGCTGTAAGATTGGATTCTAGGAAGGGAGTTGTAAGATTAGAGAGTACAATCCGGAACAAATTGGAAGAGCAGCACAAAAGACTGCAGAGAAAAAATAATCTCCTCAAACAGGAAAGAATGCTTTGGAATATGGGTTATCAAATGGTTGGGGGAATCGATGAAGCTGGCCGGGGACCGCTGGCGGGTCCTGTTATAGCTTCCTGCGTTATTTTTCCTCGGGATGTCTATATTGAAGGGATAGACGATTCAAAGAAGCTGCCTCCTGCCAGGCGGGAAAAGCTATTTGATGAAATTATGGATAAGGCCATTGCGGTAGGCATTGGAAGAGTAGGGCCAGAACAAATAGACAGAATGAATATTTTAAGCGCTACTAGGGAAGCGATGAGGCTGGCAGTGCTAAATTGTGCACGAAAGGCAGATATTCTATTGACCGATGCGGTGGAGCTTAATCTGGATATTCCATGTATACCTATGGTAAGAGGAGATCAAAAATCTCATTCAATTGCAGCTGCATCCATTATTGCCAAGGTTACAAGGGATAGGGAAATGTGCCAATGGCACGATAAGTATCCTGTTTACGGCTTTGATAAGCATAAGGGATATGGTACTGCAGCCCATATTGAGGCAATCCGCCAATGGGGATTATGTCCTATCCATAGGCGCAGCTTTGCTAAAAAATTTATAGAAACCGGAGTCTGATAAATATGAACAGTAGAGAGCTGGGCAAATGGGGAGAAGAACGGGCTAAGCTCTACCTGGAGGAGAAAGGTTATATAGTGGTAGAAAAGAATTTCCGCTCTCCTGCAGGGGAGATTGATATTATTGCCAGGGATGGGGAATGGCTCGTATTTATTGAGGTTAAAACTAGGCGGACTACACGCTATGGATATCCGGCGGAAGCCGTAGATTATAGAAAACAGGCTAAATACATACAAACTGCCCTCTACTATTTAAAGAAGAAAAGACTATTAAATTGCACTTATCGATTTGATATCATAGAAGTAAGGGTTGGAAAACAGGGAAACTATAGCATCAATCATATTACTAATGCCTTCCAACTAACTCGACGCAGATATTTTTTTTAATTATTTACTAAATATAGCAAGGGTGATCGTGCAAGATGGACTATAGACAACTGTTTGAAGATATAGAAACCGACCAATGGTCAGGCGCTTATTTGTTTTATGGAGAAGAAGAATTTATAAAGGAACAGGCGTTGGATAGGCTCATCAATAGCTTGATTCCTAAAGAGTTTAGGGATCTAAATTATGAAATGATAGATGGGATCGAAGTGGAGCCAGACGACATCATAAATGCTTGTGAAACTCTCCCTTTCATGTCCTCAAAGAGGATAATAGTAGTAAAGGATTTTTATCTTTTTGGCAATAAAAAAGGCACATCAGATCAGGAAGAGCAGATGCTAAATTATATTAGAAATGCCAATGAAGCCACATGTCTCATATTCTACTGTCACGGCGATGTTGATAAGCGTAGAGCCCTCTATAAGTACATAAAGAAAACGGGAAAAGCTTATGAGTTTACCCGATTAAAAAACAGGGAATTAATCCAGTGGGTCAGCCAAAAGTTCAAAGAAAATGGAAAGAGAATATCGCAATATTGCGTTAACTATTTTATCGATAGGGTAGGAAATGATTTGGATAAAGTATATAATGAAATACTAAAACTTGTAGATTATGTAGGCAATAGTGAAACTATTGATAAAGAAGCAATAGATCGGGTGGTTACGCCATCTTTAGAACAAAGCATATTTAAGCTGGTGGATGCCATAGGAGAAAAAAGAAGTAGTCAAGCTTTGATCTTGTTGAAAGATTTGCTGCATGGCGGGCAGGGCGTAGCTCCTATTTTAGCCATGATAGCTAGACAATTTAGATTGATTATGCAATGCAAAGAATATTATAGGCAAGGCTATTCGGCGGATGTGATTTCAAGCAAGCTGGGTCAGCCGGGATTTGTAGTGAAAAAATGTATCGCACAAAGTAGAAATTTTACTATGGAACAGCTAAGGGGTGGTTTATCCTTATGTCTTGAGCTAGACTATGGTATAAAAAGCGGAAGAATACAGGATGTGACCGGTTTAGAAATGCTTATTATAAAAATGTGCATGAAGTAAAAAAGCTTCCCTCCCGAAAGGAAGCTTTTTGCTCTATATATCTTTATATTATTGAATATTATTGGGCTTGTGCTTTATTTAGCTTTATAGCCAATCTAGATTTTCTCCTAGCAGCTGCATTTTTATGAAACACACCTTTTGCAGCAGCCATATCAATCTTTTTAACTACCTGAGGAAATAAAGCCCGTGCATTTTCCAGGTCTCCATCTGCTAGTGCAGCTTCAAATTTCTTTATCCAAGTCTTTACTTCGGATTTTACGGCTTTATTTCTCAGAGTTCTTTTTTTAATTTGTCTTACTCGTTTTTTTGCTGATTTTGTATTGGGCAAAACGTTCACCTCCTCAAATTCCATTAACGAAAAGTATTTTATCATGAACCCTAAAAAAAGGCAAGGAAAAATGTTGTTATAAAATTTTTCATGGGGGTGAAGATATAAATGATATATTAAAAAATAGGAAGGCGGTATGAGTGTGATAAGTATTAGAACAGATCTTGCATTAGAAACGAGGGAACTGTATCGCGAAAAAACTAAGCAAGAGATTCCAGGGGTAGAGGTAGACAATGAGCATAAAGACGGTATACTGATCACCCGCGTTCGGATAACCAACCATGAAGGCGAAACGAGAATGGGCAAGCCCATGGGAAATTATATTACCCTAGAAGCCCCGCGAATAAAAGATAGGGATCCCGAAGGTGAATAAAGCATAAGCCAAGATATGGCCGTAGAGCTGAAAAAAATTCTACCCCTTGATGAGAATAGTAAAGTGTTGGTAGTGGGGCTTGGCAACTGGAACATCACCCCAGATGCATTAGGCCCTAAGGTGATAGAGCGGATTATGGTGACAAGGCATCTTCTTGAACTTATACCTGATCAAGTGGACGAGCGGGTTAGATCTGTATGTGCTGTTGCCCCTGGGGTATTAGGCATTACTGGAATTGAAACTGGCGAAATAATAAGAGGAATTGTTGATAAGGTAAAACCCGATGTGGTGATTGCTATAGATGCACTGGCTTCCAGGAAAGCCGATCGAATAGGTACGACGATTCAGATTACGGACACAGGTATAAATCCTGGCTCTGGAATAGGCAACAAGCGAATGGGCCTAAATGAGGAAACCCTAGGAACAAAAACCGTTGCTATAGGGGTGCCTACAGTGGTATATGCCCATACCATAGGCCGGGACTCTCTGCAGATGCTTATAAATGAATTTGCAAACCAAGCTACTCCAGGCACTGAGTTTTATAAAATGCTCCAGCAGCTGGATGATCAGCAAATGGATGTTCTAGTACAGCAAGTGTTAACTCAAGGCCTGGGAGATCTAGTGGTAACCCCAAAGGAAGTAGACACTTTAATTGATGATGTAGCCAATATTATAGCAGACGGTTTAAATTTAGCCATTCATGATGATATTAGCTTAGAAGAAGCACGAAGATTCCTGCACTAAAAGGTTTTGGCATATTTTGGGGGAATTTTAGATGGGAAGGCTTGAAAGAAATATAAGGAGAAGGATAAGGAGAAGGCTATTTATCTTCTCCTTATTAATTATTATATCGTTGTTTTTGATAGGAATAGTAATAACGAATAATATAATGGTTCAAATGACAGGACTGCCCCCTGAAAGAAACATCTTATCGCTGTATAATATAAATGCATATATGAGTAAAATCGGCCAATTTAAGGCTAGATGGATTGGATTTCTTAAAATGAATACTGGGTATTGGATCGATAGGCTTCGGGAAGCGGTAGAGGGTCTGATAAATAGAATAGAGTTGCTTTTTTTCCTATTATTCATTATTATAGTAGATAGCAACTTTAGCATATAAGGGGGAAAAACAGTGTCAAGTCCTAGACAACAGAAGATAAGGAATTTTTGTATAATAGCTCATATAGATCACGGCAAATCTACCCTTGCAGATAGAATACTGGAAGCGACAGGCGTTATGACTGAGAGGGAGATGGAAGAGCAGGTTTTAGATAGCATGGACCTAGAAAAGGAGCGGGGCATTACTATAAAATCAAAAGCTGTGCGTTTGATATATAAAGACAAAGATGGAGAGGAATATATTTTAAACCTTATAGATACACCAGGGCACGTAGATTTTACCTATGAAGTGTCCAGAAGCTTAGCAGCCTGTGAAGGCGCTATTCTGGTAGTGGATGCATCTCAAGGGATAGAAGCGCAAACTCTGGCAAATGTGTATTTAGCTTTGGAAAATAATTTGGAGATATTGCCAGTTATAAATAAGATCGATCTTCCCGGTGCCCAGCCAGAAGTGGTGAAGAAGGAGATTGAGGATGTAATAGGTCTAGACACTTCCCAGGCCCCTCTAATATCTGCGAAAAATGGCATAGGAATAGATGAGGTTTTAAAAAGTATAGTAGAGCAAATACCCCCGCCATCCGGGGATGAAAATG
>CALGOY010000093.1 GCA_937960725.1 uncultured Bacillota bacterium | reverse complement strand
TCCTTTATTTTAAGCTAGCTCCACATAAGCCTCATTAACTACATCAGAAACAAGCTTTTGAATATCTAAGTCCTTCTCTAGCTCTTGTGCTTTATGCATATAGAGCAAAAATTCTATATTCCCTTTTGGCCCTTTTATAGGTGAATAAGTTAGCCCCTTTATAACAAATCCCTCTTTCAAACACCAAGCTAGTATATCGCTTAAAACCTGTCTATGAACATCTGGATCTCTTACTACTCCGTTTTTTCCTACTTTATCCTTGCCAGCTTCGTTATTCACCTATAAAAGGGCTATCCATTGCTAATAGCTGATGGACTACAGGGAGGACTAGTTTTAAAGAAATGAAAGAAACGTCGATAACCGCACCATTGGGAATATCCTCTAAATCTTCCGGTTTCACATATCGAATATTAGTTCTTTCCATTACAACAACCCGGGGATCTTCTCTTAACTCCCACGCTAATTGTCCATACCCTACATCAATAGAATATACTTTTGAAGCTCCGTTTTTAAGAAGACAATCTGTAAATCCTCCAGTTGAGGCTCCTATATCCATATAAATCCTATTTTTTATAGGAGGATTAAAGTAATCAATTGCTTTCTCAAGCTTCAATCCTCCACGACTGACGTACGGTATTGGGTCCCCTTTTACTATAATCTCATCCTCGGGATTTACCAATGTGCCGGCTTTATCTTTTTTTTGTCCATTCACGAATACTTTTCCGGCTAATATCATCTTTTTAGCCTTTTCCCGAGTTTGTGCTAATCCCTTCTGCACCAATGTTGTATCCAATCTTTGTTTAGTACGCTTTGACATTAATCCTCTCCTCGAAACCACTTAAAAATTTTCTAATCTTTCTAGCGATACCAACTGGATCTAAAGATAGCGATTTAAAGAGCTCTTCTATGCTTCCATGGGGTATAAATCGGTCAGGAATTCCCAAATTCATAACAGATACGTCCCTATTGCCTACACTAGCTAGAAACTCGTTGATAGCGCTGCCAAATCCCCCTTGGATCACATGGTCTTCCAAGGTTATCCAATGGCTGTGCTTTCGCATTAAAATTTCCAACTTATCTACATCTAAGGGCTTGATTACTCTTGCATTAACTATTTCTATGCTAATTCCTTCTTTTAATAAAATCTCCCTAACTTTGAAAGAAGTTTCTAGCATTCTACCAAAAGTTAAAATACAGCAGCTCTCTCCATTGGTAAGGGATTCCCATTTTAAAAGGTCATTGCTCTCTGTATGAAATTGATAATTGCTCCAGGGGGATCCCTTTGGATATCTAATTGCGATAGGAGCGTCGTAGCTAAGCGTAAATTCTAGCATATTCCTAAGTTCTTCTGCATTCTTTGGAGCCATTATGGTAATGTTAGGAATATGACGCAAATAGCTTATATCAAATACCCCTTGATGAGTTTCCCCATCCTCGCCTACAAGTCCTGCCCGGTCTATAATAAACACCACAGGCAATTTCTGTATACATGTATCGTGCAGAATTTGATCATAAGCTCTCTGCAGAAAAGTAGAATATATAGCTACGTAGGGCTTCATTCCGTTACTAGCTAATCCTGCTGCCATAGTTACCGCATGCTGCTCTGCAATTCCTACATCAAAAAATCTTTCTGGAAAATGTTTTTTAAAATCCATCAAACCTGTAGATTCAGGCATAGCAGCACTAACTGCTACAACTCTATTATCCTTCTGCCCCAGCTCTACCAACTTTTTACCGAATATCTCCGAGTATGTTAGAGAGCTTTTTCTGACGATTTTACCAGTTTCAGGATGGAAAGGAGATACACCATGAAACTGTTCGGGATCATTTTCGGCAAATGGGTAGCCTTTTCCCTTTTGTGTTACGACATGGATAAAAGTAGGTCCATGTAATTTAGATGCATATTTAAGCACATTGATCAAAGTATTTATATTGTGACCATCGATGGGACCTAAATAGGTAAATCCCATTTCTTCAAAAATGACTCCAGGAACTAAGAGGTATTTGAAACTTTTTTTCAAGCGCTCAATAGAATGTATTATAGGCCTACCAGCTATGGGTATTTTTTTTAGCGTAGATTCAGTAAATCGCTTTATGCGATTGTACCTTACACTAGAGCGAATTTTAGAAAGATGTTCTGCTAATGCACCTACATTTTTAGATATTGACATTTCATTATCATTTAGTATTACCATTAAGTCAGTGCTGCAGCGGCCTGCATCGTTGAGCGCCTCAAAAGCCATCCCGCCAGTTAAGGCACCGTCCCCTACAATGGCTATTACATGGTAGTCTTCGCCTTTAATATCTCTCGCCCGCGCTATTCCCAGCGCTGCGGAAATAGCGGTACTACTATGACCTGTTTCAAAAACGTCATGAATACTCTCGCTGCGCTTCGGAAAGCCGCTTAAACCTTGATATTGACGGAGCGTATGAAATTGATCTTTTCTATTGGTTAGTATTTTATGAACATAGCACTGATGCCCCACATCCCATACCAATTTATCACTAGGGCTGCTGAATACATAGTGGAGAGCAATAGTTAGCTCCACTACACCTAAATTAGAAGCCAAGTGCCCGCCGGTATGGGATATATTTTCTATCATAAAATCTCTTATCTCCTCGGCTAAAATCGCTAGCTCGCTAATTTTCAATTTTTTTATGTCATAGGGCGAATCAATTTTTTCCAGCAATGGGTACATATATCTCTGCCTCTTTCTCGTCAGATGACTCGATACTCCACATATAGAATATATAGAATAATTAATATTAACTAATATGCCACACTACCAAGGCAAGAATTATATCATATATTATATTCTATTGCAAATTTCAAAAAAATAGGATCGCAATGAAAAAGCCTAACAGCGCTCCTGCTATGACCTCTATAGGAGTATGCCCAAGCAATTCTTTGAGCTTTTCTTCTCGAATTGTCTTATGAGCATACAAATCTTCAATAATCTCATTGAGCACTGCTGCCTGCTTACCTGCCGCCCTTCGTATTCCTGCTGCGTCATACATAACAACCAGTGCTAGTATAGCAGAAACAGCAAAAATCTGAGAATTGTATCCATTTACTTTTCCCACTGAAATAGCCAGAGCGACTACAAGCGCAGAATGAGAACTTGGCATTCCGCCAGAGCCAACAAACCTGCTAATATCGAACTCTTTTTTTGATATAAAGGTAAGTATTACTTTTAAGCTTTGGGCCACAAACCACGCTGTAATACTTGCTAATAATGTATTGTTGTGTAATAGTTCTTCGAAGGGATTCATCTATTACCCCCTAACTTCATTTTTCACTAATTCTGCCTATCTTTTATATAGTAAGCTAACTCTTTGAGAAAATTAGCTTGTTGCCCAAATTCAGATAGCGATGCAACAGCTTTTTCGACCAATTCTTCTGCAATTTTTTTAGACTTAGATCGGAAGAGCGTCGTGTAGGGAAAGAGTGTAGATCTCGGT
>CALGOY010000092.1 GCA_937960725.1 uncultured Bacillota bacterium | reverse complement strand
GCTGGAAGTTTGCGCAGGCGAAAAGAGCTAGTTAAAGACATAGATATACTGGCTGAGAGTTCATCGCCAGAGGCGCTGATGGATTGGTTTACCAGCCAGGAGGAAGTGGATGAAGTTATAGCTAAAGGCGATACCAAGTCCAGTATCCGCCTGAAAAACGGCATGGCTGTGGATATCAGGGTGGTGTCGTCCCAGCAGTATCCATACGCCTTGCATCACTTTACCGGCAGTAAAGAGCATAATACCGCCCTGCGGCATATAGCGCGAAGTAGAGGCATCAAGATGAATGAGTATGGAATGTTTAAGGGGGAAGAAGGGATACTGATTCCATGTAAGAGCGAGGCAGAGATATTCAATGCTCTAGGGATGGACTACATTCCCCCTGAACTTCGGGAGAATTATGGGGAGATAGAAGCGGCACTCAATGGAAGCCTTCCCGAACTGGTAAGGGCAGAGGATATTAAAGGAATTTTTCATGTACATACAAACTACAGCGATGGGAGGACAAGTCTTCAGGAGATAGCTGAAGCTGCAATGGCCCTGGGATATAGCTATATAGGCATAGCAGACCATAGCCAATCTGCATTTTATGCCAATGGGCTAACGGCGGAAGATATTATACGCCAGCACCAGGAAATCGATGAACTGAACCGCAGGTATGAAGGTAGATTTAAGATACTGAAGGGAATTGAAAGCGATATTCTTCCAGATGGGAGCTTGGATTATCCGGATGAAATTTTGGCTAGCTTTGATTTTGTAATTGCCTCTATTCATTCCCGTTTTTCCATGGATCGAGATGCAATGACCGAGCGGATTATCAAAGCCATAGAAAATCCTTACACTACCATACTGGGGCACCCTACTGGCCGGCTGTTGCTATCTAGAGAAGGCTATTCCGTAGACATGGATGCGATATTAGAGCAGGCTGCTAAACACGGAGTATGTGTAGAAATTAACTCAAATCCCCATCGCTTGGATTTGGATTGGCGGTGGTGCCGAAAAGCAAAGGAGTTGGGCATTTCCCTGGTAATAAGCCCGGATGCCCATGACATAGCTGGGCTTTATGATGTCTACTATGGATTGGGCATAGCAAGGAAAGGATGGCTGACCAGGGACGATATAATCAATTGCCTAGATTGGGATGAAGTATTAAAAAATTTTTCCCGTAGATAAGGATAAGGAGGTAGGTGCAAGATGTTTTTGGAATTACTAAAGCAGAGAAGAAGTATCAGAAAGTACGAAGATCGGCCCGTGGAGCAAGATAAGCTGGACAAAATCTTAAAGGCTGCACTGCTCTCTCCCTCATCCCGAGGTTTAAAGCCCTGGGAGTTTATAGTTGTCACCGACAAGGACTTACTGAAGAAGCTCTCAAAATGTAAAGAGCATAGCGCCCAGTTTTTAGAAAATGCTCCCTTGGGGATTGTGGTAATTGCAGATCCTGAGAAATGCGATGTATGGGTAGAGGATGCCTCCATAGCCTCTATAATAATACAGCTTACTGCCCAATCATTAGGTCTAGGTTCATGCTGGATACAGATTAGGAAAAGAATGGCGCCAGATAATAGAAAGGCAGAGGATTATGTAAAAGAGCTTCTCGGTATTCCCGAACATTATAGCGTTGAGAGCATAATTGCAATTGGATATCCTGCAGAAGAAAAGAAACCCTACAGCGAGGATCAGCTTTTGTATGATAAAATCCATTTAAATAAGTATAAAGGCTGATAGCAAAGGGCCAATCGTTAGCTTAAGAAGATTGGCCCTTTGTTTAAACTTAAATGGCGATAAAAGGAGGGCTTGGGATGAATACAAAAAAGACGGGAGAAAATCAGGTCAGAACTGCTCCAAGACCAGGTTTTGATGTATCCTGGAGCGGACGAAGTTGGACTAACGTTGATGGCACGCGTCGTCAATCAAATGAATAACAACAGCCCAAGGGTATTCGTGCGCTATGCTTCAGAACGGGCTCCTTTTATAATACCTTCCTATGAAGATAGGAGCCTCGGAGAGACCATTAAATATCATTTGCTAGCAGCAGGTTGTCGATTTGCCAGCTCTATAAGCGAGGCCGACCTTGTATTGGCTGTCAAATGTCCTGCCGATGATATGGAAGAGGCTGCTTCCCATCCATCGAAAAGTCAAAGCTATTGTGTGGAACGTAATATAACGGAGTTTGTTTTCTTCGTTGAGGACTGTATAAAGATGGGTAAGCCCGTGGTTATAGGTGACAACGCCTATGCTAATGGAGCCGACTTAGAGCTCATTGCCCTTTTGGACAAGAGAAAATTATTGGATAAAGTGGCTGGATATGCGGGGAGGAGAATGTTTGAAGTGGGATTGGATGTCAGCTACATACGATAGAGTGGGGATAGCATGCTATAAGCTAAAATAGCTGCTATCCCTTTAATTATTTAAACGGATCAGCATAATTTTTTGATAATTGATTATATTGTAATAAATTTTTATAAATGATAAAGGATTTACCTAAAACAGCAAAAATATTACTTGTATATAAAATAGATTAGCATTAGATTATAAATATAACGCCATCACAAAACATGTAAGGAGGAATAGTATGGCTGAAACAGCGAAGCGGGTTGCACCAGCAATATGGAATTTTAATTTTTGTCGTTAAAATATGGGACGCGATAAACGATCCTCTCATCGGTGCCTTGACAGATTATCTGCAGCCCAAAAGTGGGGATAAATTTCGGCCTTGGATAAAATATTCTGCCCAGGAGCTCCATATGGACTGAAACTTGCACAGTGTGTAATAACCTATTTGTTATGGGACATTTTATATACCTGTATCAACGTACCCTATGGCTCTTTACAATCTGTTATTACGGCAGACTCCGTCGAGAGGGCAGAATTATCCCGATATAGATCAATTGGCGCTATGTTAGCTCAATTGCCTTTGGGAATTATTTTGCCCATGGTAATCTATGTTAATAACAATCCATCTGGTCCTCGTTTTACATTGGTGGGTATTGTATTAGGGGCTATTTCATTAGTAGCGTTTATAATTCTTTATAAATTCTCAGTTGAAAGAATTAAGAATGTAGCCGAGGATAAGAAGCAAGAAAAATATAATTATTTTAAAACTATGAAAGCGTTCTTTAAGAATCGGCCTGTTATGGGTGTTACAATAGCTAGTGTATCTATGCTTATATTTTTCTATTCAACTTCTACAATGAATCAATATGTATTTATTACTTATTTCAAGCAACCTGAGTTATTATCCTTAGGTGCATTAGTGACTATGGGGCCTACGCTAATCTCTGTATTATTTGTCAAGAAAGCCGTTGAAAAATGGGGCAAGAAGAATATATCCTCCTGGCCCTTCTTAGGAGCTATTGCAGCATATCTGCTACTTCTTTTACCTATTAAGAATCCATATATTTGGTTTTTGCTTCAAGGTATTGCAGGTTTGATGGCAGGATTTTTCAACCTCCTGGTTTGGGCTCTAGTAGCTGATTGCATTGACTATCAAGAATATCAGACTGGCCGTCGTGAAGAAGGTTCTATATATGCCACATATTCATTATTTAGGAAGATTGCACAGGGTGTTGGTGCATCTTTAATCTCCTTCCTTTTAGCTGCTGCTGGATATCAAGCTAGTTTACAAGCAGATCAACTACCCGGCGTTCCGGAAAGAATTAGGTTAATAGCAGTATTATTACCGCTTATTGGTAGCATCTTGACCTTTATATCTATGAAATTTATCTATAATTTGAATGAAGATAAACTGACAGAGATAAACAAAAAGTTAGGCCATACAATGGAATAATTTGGATTCGATATATGACTTTCCATTGAAAAAAGTTTATTTTAATAGGGTCAGAAACATTAATTACTATTCTATAAGTTTTCTGACCCTATTTTTGCCGTTTTTTTCAATTAAAGAATGGATATGTTTATTGCAATTGATTATATAGCTTAACTATGTTCGTTGTTTGCCTTAAGGCTTATTATACGATATTCATTAGGGGTTTTACCGTAGACTTTCTTAAAAGATTTAATAAAATATGGGACTGAATCATAGCCTACTTTTGCGGCAATTTCTCCCACTTTAAGATTGGTTTCTTCAAGTAGTTCCTTTGCTTTTTTCAATCGCGTGTTTATTACATATTCGCTGAAACCGTATCCAGTAACTTTTTTGAACAGCCTAGAAAAGTAAGTGGGACTATGATAAAACATTGAAGAAATAGTATTAAGCGACAGATCTTCAGCTAGATTGTTATCGATATACTCTTTTGCCTGCATGATCATGTCAATTACTTTGTTGTCATATTCAATAAAATCAGCGAATATGAGTTCGGAAACTTTGGCGTACATTGCTAGAAGGTTATCTTCAGTAAGCTGGGAGATGTTGATGTTAAGCGGGATCGATTTTTTTAATATCGCTTTTTAGTAAATTAAGGGCTGCTTTAAACTTGCTTTGATCGCCACTTAATAAGGCTTTTTTTGTTTGCTCAAGTATCTTTTCAAGCGGGTTATCAAAGCTTGAGCTATTGGAATGGGCAGGCAGTTTTTCTGCAATAACTATCGTTTCATTTAATCGCCGAGTGCGCCGTACTGTTCTTTTTATTAAATTAAATTTATGATGCACTTCATCCCATTGACATTCATTGTCAGCTAATATAAATGACACCCTGGTGTTTAATATTCTTGAACAGGAATCCTGAATTATATCTAAAAACGAATATATATATTCAAAGTTATTTCGGTTTTCTAGTTCATAAGAATCTGACCGCTTTTGCTGAATAAACCATAGTATAGTAGAATCATCCAGAATTAGATAGTATGACCTGTGAGTATGCTTTAAATGCTCGTTAAGTACGCTGTCTACGGCCAACCCTATTGAACTGCTGTAAACTTGAGCAGATACTGAGCTATTGCTATTATTGTTGGGACTTTCATCTATGGTTGCACAAAGGAGTAAAACTGGTTTGTCAGTGCTTAATTCTATATCATACTGCTTAAATTTAAGGCCTATATTTTGTATATCATTGTTCTTGCCATTGATAATATCCATAAATAGTTCTTTGCGCAAAAGAGGCAGTGCTAGCTTAATATTTTTTTGAATATTTTGCAATACCTCATCGGTTTTAATAAGATTCTCAATGCTGTCAATGGTTTTATTGACAGCATCTATTAGCATAAGTAGAGTAACAAGAGAAATTTAACCTGTTGTGCTAGATAATCTAGTGCGACAGGTTTTTCATTAATAATTGACAGATGAAAGGGAAAATTATTATTATTTAGATGAAAAAATCGACGATTAGTTTCAGGTAAAATTTACAAATAGGAGGAAATCATTTATGAATTGTATTGAGCTCATGATAGAG
>CALGOY010000091.1 GCA_937960725.1 uncultured Bacillota bacterium | reverse complement strand
AATCCCCTGGAGCTGGTATTGAGGGCAGAGGCGGTAATGCGAAGGCTAAAAGCGGATGAGATAGGAGAAGCCAAGGACAAGCTGGAGAGGGGTCCTTTTGTCATAGAATTGGATTCCCAGAAGGTATTGAAAAATGGCAAGGAGATAGAAACTACCCCTAAGGAGTATCAGCTGCTCAAACTATTTGTGGAAAATCCAGGCAAGGCTTTTAGCAGGGAGCAGCTTTTGAAGACGGTTTGGGGATATGAATTCGTAGGGGATTCCCGGATTGTCGATGTACATATTCGCCGCCTTAGGAAGAAGATAGAGGATGTTCCATCGAAGCCTGAGTATATTGAAACGGTTTGGGGAACTGGATATAGGTGGAAAGAAAAATAAAATATAATAGGCAAATATAAATTTAGGTTGTGAATGCAGATGAAAAGTATTAAGACTAGATTAGCATACAGCTTTATGAGCATAATTATCATAAGTATTTTGGCATTTATAGTAATATTAAGTATTTTTATCAAAGAGTATTATTATAAAAATCTCGAAGAAGTTTTAGAAAATCAGATAAAAATATCAGCAAATTTTTACTCTAGATATTTTTCGGACGCTTCGCTGGAAGACAATATAATGGACAATGTAGATGTATTCTGGAAGCTGACATCGGCCCAAGTACAGATTATAGATACTTCAGGAGAAGTGCTGATGGACTCCATAGGAGTCGAATTAGCAGAGCCTTTAGATACTGCTGATTTTAAGAAAGCCCTTAATGGGGAGATTGGCCGATGGATAGGGAAACCTAGCTATACAAGCGAATCGGTTATGGCTGTTTCCCATCCTTTAAAATCCAATCATGAGATAGTAGGGGTAATGAGGTTTATCACCTCCCTAGAGCCTATAAACCAGCAAATTAACCGCATCTTGAATTTATTCATGGTTATTGGTCTGTTTGTTATATTAATATCTGGCATAATAAGTTTTCTCCTGGCCAATGGAATAATAAGGCCTATCCAAGAAGTCACTAAGGTAGCTGAGAAGATGGCTGCAGGGGATTTTCAGGTAAGAAGCGTTAAAAAATCCGACGATGAAATTGGTAAACTATCGGATACCCTAAACTACATGGCCGATGAGCTTATAAAAAAGGAAAATATAAAAAACGAATTCATTGCCTCAGTGTCTCACGAACTTAGAACCCCCCTTACATCCATTAAGGGGTGGGCCATCATCTTGAATACGGCTGATCCTGAGGAAAGGCAGCTATTTAAAGATGGACTGAAAATTATCGAAACGGAGGCTGAACGGCTTTCCGATATGGTTGAGGATTTGCTGGACTTTTCAAAACTTATATCGGGGAAGATCACTCTAAACAAGAAAGAAACAAATATAAATTCATTGGTGGGATATATAAAAAGGCATATGACTCCGGTAGCGGAGCGAAATAATATCGAATTTATAGTAGAATATGATGAAAATTTATCTAGCGCTGTGCTGGATGAAAATAGAATAAAACAGGTGCTTATAAATGTTTTAGATAATGCATTTAAATTTACTGATCCAGAAGGATGGGTTAAATTCACTACTAGGATAGAGGGCGATATGCTGGTTATGATAGTGGAAGATAATGGATGTGGAATATCGGAAGAGGATCTGCCCAATGTTAAACAGAAGTTTTTTAAAGGCAAAAATAGTAGATCTTCTAGCGGTATAGGGTTGTCGGTGTCAGATGAGATTGTTAGACTGCATAATGGCAGCATGCAGATAGAGAGCCAAAAAGGTGAGGGCACCAAGGTTACTATAAAGCTGCCTCTAAAATGATATATACAAAAAAGGAGGATTTATTTTGAAAAACATTCGTAAAAAGTGGCTTCTCTGGCTTTTTATATTATTGCTTATCTTCAGCCAGGGCTGCACAGAAGTGCCTCTGCTGGATTCTGAGCATACGATTATCCCTCCGAAAAACAATCTAATTCCCCTCCAGGGCTCTTGGAAAATAAAGGATTTTAAGCTTGTTTCGGATAAAGATCCCGTAGCAGAGGATTATGGGAATTGGATTGGAAAAGAAGCTATTTTTACAGATTCCATTGTGCTATTAGGAAATGAAAGGTGTCCCAATCCTAAATACAAGATAAGAAGGGTAGACACGGTGGAGTATTTTTTATTTCACTATGGGATTGGTGCAGAAGAACTAGGGCTAGATAGCCGGGAGAGTAAAACCGACATTGTATCTGTTTCCTCCGATGAAAAGCCTTTTTATGAATTTATAAAAATTCGGGATAACCAAGTTTTAGTATATGCTGATGGAGGATTCTACCTATTAGAGAAAACATCAGATGTAGTTGACAACAAATATGTAGATAGCGATATTGATATAGGGGAAGAAAAGCAGGAAGAGGGAAGCGAACAGGAGTTGCTCCGATCTGGTATATTGCTTGGGCTGAAGGCAAAAACTGTAGTGCCAGGTAGTGGTGATAAAGTAGATATACGTTCAACTTACAGGACCTTGTGGATAGCCTCCCACAATAGAACCCTCCATCCTATATTGGAGATAGAGGATTTGTTCGTACCTAGGCGAAGCGGTTTTTGGAAGGTGGGAATAAAAACCCAGAAGCTCGATGAATATATCCAGGATATTTTATTTGCAAATCCTATAGAACAGGAATTTCATTCTCCATTTGTAGAATTGGAATCCATAGATAAGCCCCAGGAAAATATAACAAAAAATATATGTTTTGTAGGGGATGATTATGTAGCATTGGAGTATGTTTTTGATACAGAAGGCGAAAGGCATAACAGTATATTTAAAG
>CALGOY010000090.1 GCA_937960725.1 uncultured Bacillota bacterium | reverse complement strand
ATTAAGCGTTGTGACTGGAGTTCAGACGTGTGCTCTTCCGATCAATCCCGTTCCCAAAGCCTTTGCCACCGCCTCCTTGGCAGCAAAATTTCCAGCAATAGGCAAAGGGTTTCCCCTACGGGATTGGAAAAACTCTAACTCCCCACTTGTATAGACCCTTTCCAAAAAATGCACATTTTTAATTGCTTTAGCAATCCGCTTAACTTCAATAACATCTATACCTATCCCTAATATCATCTCTATCACTATCCCTCATTTAAATTCTAATATCAATATTTTTCTTTGTCAAAATATTTTAGCTTGTCAAATACCGCTTCAAATGGTAAAATTTTAAAAAAATATACGAAGGGAATGGGCTCTGTGTCTGGTTCAATATTGGGCAAAAACTTTGTAATATCCACTTGGGGCGAATCCCACGGACCTGCCCTCGGAGTAGTAGTCGACGGCTGTCCTGCAGGTATTTCCATATCTGCAGAAGATATTCAGAAAGACCTGGATCGCCGCAAGCCGGGGCAATCGATATACTCCACCCCTCGAAAGGAGCAGGATAAGGTAGAAATTCTATCCGGCGTATTTGAGGGTAAAACTACCGGTACCCCTATATCCATGATAATTTTCAACACTGACCAGCGTTCTAGGGATTATAGCCAAATCAAAGAAGTTTATAGGCCAGGCCATGCAGATCTGGTCTACGATATAAAATATGGCTTTCGCGACTATCGGGGAGGCGGGCGTTCCTCCGGCAGGGAGACCGTCGCCCGGGTAGCAGCTGGTGCCATTGCAAAAAAAATTTTGAAACATTTAGGCATCCGCGTACTGGCATATACTTTATCCATCGGAAATATAGAAATCGACAGGAAGCGCTTCGATATAGATGAAATTTTTCGCAATCCCCTAGCCATGCCCGATGCAGAAGCAGCTGAAGCTGCCGGCCAATTTCTACAGCAGATAAGAAAAGAGGGCAATTCGGCAGGAGGAATTGTAGAGTGTATTATAGAAGGAATGCCCGCCGGCGTAGGCGAGCCCGTATTTGAAAAGCTGGATGCCACTTTAGCTAAAGCCATATTTTCTATTGGCGCTGTAAAAGGCGTAGAGTTTGGTAGCGGATTTCAAGCTGCCCGTATGAAAGGCTCTGACAATAACGACAATTATCAGCTGGATGAGGAAGGAAAAATAAAAAAGCTTTCCAACAACTCCGGCGGAATCGTGGGAGGCATTAGCGAGGGAGAGCCCATAGTATTCCGTGCAGCCTTTAAGCCCACCCCTTCTATAAGTATTCGACAAAAGACCGTATCCCGTAAAGGAGAAAATACTGAGATAATAGTGAAGGGAAGACACGATCCTATTGTAGTTCCTAGGGCAGTTGTTGTAGTAGAGGCCATGGCTGCAATTACGGTAGTGGATTATTTGTTTCAAAGCATATTATCTCGAATTGATTTGATAGAAAAAGCGCTGAAAGCTAGTGAGTGACGAAAGGAAAAACTAAAAATAAGCTTATAATAGTCGACAAGGCGGCTTAAAAGCCGCCTTTATAAACCTGCATCAGGTTCGCACTGAATAAATCATACACCCCCGTCCACCGATCTGAATTTTGTTGTCCCTTATTTGTGCATTTTTACTAAGGATAATTTTATCACACAGATTTTCGTCGATTTCATAATTCCTTTCTGAAGGATTTATTAAAACCCTGATTTTCTCTTCATCTGTAAATCGCTCATAGAGCAGTGGATAACCGCTATTTATCACTTTAAAGCCTCCGCTTGCACACAGCGCAGGATGAGCTTTCCTAATCTTTATTAATTCTTTTACAAAATTTAGTAGAGAATCCGGATCTTTTAGCTGCTTTTCAACCGTAGGTGCATCTTCTCTATCGTCAACGGGCAAATAGGGGGTATCGCTCTCAGAAAATCCTAAATTTTTCCCGCTTCCCCATTGCATGGGCGTTCTCGCACCCGTTCTATTATATCCCCCTTCTTTTGAAGGTAGGTTTTCTATATACCGCATCCCTATTTCATCGCCATAATATACAAAGGGTACTCCAGGCATAGTCAGTATAAAGGCATAGGCTACTTTTAAATCATCAAAATCACGGCCCAAAGAGATTCTGGGCATATCATGGTTTCCCGTAGGTATAGCAATATATCCCTTTCCTACTGTTGCATTATAATGATCCATATATTCTTCTAAGAATTCGTTGAAATTTCCTTTCCCCTCTTTTCTAAAGAAGCTATGCCCGATCCAATCGTTATGCTGATTAGTGCCTTTTTCATATCTAAACAACGTGGTATAACACTTCACATTAAAATGAATCATGAAATCTATATGAAAGCCTCCATTAATGGCTTTTTTGGGGTAGCTCCACTCCGATATAAGTACGCAATCAGGATATTTTTTATCAAACAACTCCCTTATCTCCTGCCAAAATTTCATAACAGCTGAGTGGTCCGGATCATTTTTAATCAGGGACGATGCCATATCTACCCGGAAGCCGTCTGCCCCTAATCCAATCCAATATTCCATAATATTAATTAACTCTTTTTTAGTAGCAACGCAATCGGGATGATCTACGGGCAGCTGCCATTCTTCTTCTACATTTGCAAAGCCGTAATTTAGCGCAGGCTGGCAGTAGAAAAAGTTACTCATATAGCAGCCATCCCTGTCGGAATACCCGCTGATGAATAAGCCATCTTTGCCCTTATTCCAGGTTGAATCTGTCCATATATATCGATTAGTATATTCATTTTTCTCCGGCAGTGCAGACTTTTTAAACCATTCACATTCTAAAGATGTATGGCCTGCAACCAAATCAACAATAATCTTAATCCCCATATCCTTGGCCTTTCTGCACAATCTGATAAAATCACCATTTGTACCATATCGGGGTGCCACAGTATAAAAATCCGTCACATCATAGCCTGCATCTTTAAAAGGACTTACATAAAAGGGATTTATCCAAATAGCATTAAAGCCCATTTCCTTTACATAGTCTAGCTTTTCTATAATGCCATTTAAATCTCCAATTCCATCGCCATTAGTATCATAAAATGATTGCGGATAAATATTATAAAATACTGCGGTCTCTAGCCAATCTAATTTTGCCATGTAGATCATCTCCTTTTTACAAATATTAATTGGAAAACACTAGATATTCCCAAGGTTTATAGTTTTGATTGGGAATTCCTTCTATTTTAAATCCTTCTGATATGGGACCATGTCCATGTATGAGAATCTTGATATCCTCAGGAAGTTTCAAGGCTGTTTCCTGCTGTTCTTCCGCTGATAGATTGAATACAGCCGTGATAACATCTTCACCTTTCTGCCTTCTGAACGCAAGTATATTGGGGTTTTCTGTTTCTAAAAACTCAATGGGACCCCCATACTCACCGTTGTACAGGGCTGGATGGCTCTGTTTTATATTACATAACTCTGTAAGCAGTGCTTCATAAGGCAGATCATCCCATATAATTTGGTCTTTTTCGAAAAATTCCAAGCTTTTATCAAGTCCAGCCTCCTGTCCTGAATAAATAAGGGGAATACCCGGTATGGTAAAAAGCAATACAGTCATAGCTGGCAACGCATCTTCGCCGAAATTGCTTATAATAGTCCCTTCCCATGAATTCTTATCGTGGTTATCCAAAAAGTTCATGGGAAAAGAGCCTTCCGGTAGCAGCTCCATCTCTTTCAAACGGGGACGGAGCTGGTGAGCTTTTTTAGCCCCTTTAGCAATAGACTTTAAGTCATTATATAACTTCCAGTTATAGTTACTATCGAATGCTTTGACCAACAGCGCCTTGCTAGTATCGTCTTCAGCAAGCATATATAGCTCTTTCACTTTGGTAAGTTCTTCCCGAGCCTGTTCCCAAAAATCCCGGGGAACACCTGTAGCATAATCACACCTAAATCCATCGATATCAAATTCAGTAACCCAAAATTTCATCGCATCGATCATAGCATTGCGAAGCTCTTCGTTATCATAATTCAGCTGTGCTACATCATCCCAACCCATCCCGGGCGGGGAAAGAATTTGGCCACTGCTATCCTGCAAGTACCATTCCGGATGTTCAGTAATCCATTCATTGTCCCATCCCGTATGATTCGCTACCCAGTCAAGCATTACCTTAAATCCCATCTCATGGGCTTTCTCCACAAGCTTTCTAAAATCATCCAATGTTCCAAACTCAGGATTGACATTCATATAATCTGCAACGGCATAGTATGATCCTAGCGTTCCCAATCGCTTTTCTTTAGAAATGGGATGTATCGGCATAAACCAGAGCGTGTTAACCCCCATCTTTTTTAATCGCGGCAGATGTTGTGCAAATGCCTCAAAAGTACCTTCTTTAGTATATTGTCGGATATTTACCTCATAGATAACTGCATCTTTAACCCACTCTGGCATATGCCGCTCTATTTGTGTCTCTGATTCTCCTGTAACTTCCATTGCTGTTTCTTTTTTCGTTGTCTCTCTCTTAGTTGTTTCTTTTTCAATATTTTGTTGCTTATTCATCTCTAAATCACCTCTGTATTCTTTTTCTTTTGCTACATAATTGCAGCAACTTAAAACCATAATTATGGCTATCAAACAACATATGATTTGTATGGTTTTGAATTCCAAATACATCTTTAACCTCCCGTTATTAAAACTAAAGACGAATGATTTAATCAATCCTGCCATATATACATTGGAGTATCAATTGTCCCAGACGGTTCAGGAGACGAAGTAAAAACGCGGTTCTTTCCACCTTCCCAAATTACATTACCTTGTGCATCCTTTTTAATAAATTTAAATTCGAAAGTTGTATTGGCAGGAACACTTACATGTAAAAACCATTCCGGATAGTTGGGACAAAGCATTGCCTCTGTACTTTTATTGGGATCCCACGAGCCAAGTTCAGGAATCGAGCCAACAATATGAATATTTTCGCCCATCTGCGTATTTGCCCTTACATGAAATATGACTTGATTGGGATCACCAGATAATACGGTATAGGCAAACTCATTGCTGACCTTCCCATCTTTTGTGACGGTTATCATATTCAATCCTGGTTTGGCGTTAGAGGGGACAATTGCTTTAATCATTGTATCCGTTGCACTAACGACCCTTGCCGTCGCGGTTCCAAATTTCACTGTCGGAGAATTTCCAAACTCCTCGCCATAAATATATACTGTGTTTCCTGCACGGCCCATTGCAGAAATAACATCACCAATCCGTGGCGTAGAC
>CALGOY010000089.1 GCA_937960725.1 uncultured Bacillota bacterium | reverse complement strand
GAATGAGGCAATGGCTAAACAAAACAACGTCATGGATAAAATAGTAGCATTATGCAAAAGTAGAGGATTTATATTCCCAGGTTCGGAAATCTATGGTGGGCTCGCCAATACATGGGATTACGGTCCTTTGGGAGTAGAATTGAAAAACAACGTAAAAAAAGCCTGGTGGAAAAAGTTTATCCAGGAAAATCCATATAACGTGGGAATGGATGCTTCTATCCTAATGAATCCCAAAACCTGGATGGCTTCCGGTCATGTCAGCAGCTTTAACGACCCTCTAGTTGACTGTAAAGAATGTAAATCCCGTTTCCGGGCCGACCAGATGGTAGAAGATTTTATGAAAAAAAATGGCTATGAAAACCCTCAAGTGGATGGATGGGACAATGCTGAATTAGAAGAATTTATAATGGAAAACAAAATTCCCTGCCCCGACTGTGGCAAACACAACTTTACCGGTGTCAGGCAGTTTAACTTAATGTATAAAACGTACCAGGGTGTAACTGAAGATTCACAATCAGAGATATATCTTCGCCCCGAGACTGCTCAAGGTATATTCGTAAACTTTAAAAATGTTCTAAGAAGCTCCCGTAAAAAGATTCCTTTTGGTATTGGTCAAATTGGAAAATCCTTTAGAAATGAAATCACCCCAGGCAATTTCATATTCAGAACAAGGGAATTCGAGCAGATGGAGCTGGAGTTCTTCTGCAAACCTGGCGAAGATGAAAAGTGGTTTGACTATTGGAGGGAATTCTGTAAAAACTGGCTGTTAAGCCTTGGTATAAAAGAAGAAAATCTAAGGATGAGAGACCACAGCCCTGAAGAGCTATCCCATTATAGCAAAGCCACCACGGACTTTGAATTCCTATTCCCCTTCGGCTGGGGCGAGCTATGGGGTATCGCCAACCGTACTGATTACGACTTGAAACAACATGCAGAGCATTCAGGGGAAAACTTTATCTATCACGATCCTATTACCAATGAACGATATATTCCATACTGCATAGAGCCTTCTTTAGGCGTTGATAGGATGGTTCTGGCATTCTTATGCAATGGATATGAGGAAGAAGAATTAGAAAACGGAGAGACAAGGGTGGTTCTTAGACTTCATCCTGCCTTAGCGCCCTTCAAAGCAGCAGTACTGCCCCTAACGAAGAAGCTTAGAGAGCCTGCTGAAGAAATATACAATAAACTTTCTAAAAAATTCATGGTAGATTACGACGAAACCGGCAGTATCGGTAAAAGATACCGCAGACAGGATGAAATCGGTACCCCCTTCTGTATTACCATTGACTTTGATACTCTAGAGGACAACACCGTTACTATTCGCGATAGGGATAGCATGGAGCAGATAAGGCTTCCCATTGACGAAATAGAAGGATATCTAGAAGAAAAAACCGCTTTCTAAAAATTTAATTCCCCTTTCCTTCAAGTACTTCTATTCGTTTCCAAGGATGAATATTATGTATTTGAGGAAAGGGGAATTATTATGCTTACAAATAAATTGAAACAAAACCGCAACTCGCTATTATATGGAACATTCATTCTAACCGCAGCTAATATCTTCGTGCGCTTGTTAGGATTTGCCTATCGGATTTTTTTAAGCAGGGCTATGGGACCAGAAGGCATGGGAGTCTATCAGCTTATAATGCCCATCAACTTTATATCTTTTGCCCTAGTAACTTCTGGTATTCCAGTAGCTGTATCCCGTCTTGTTGCCCAGCGAAAAGCCCTGGGGGATTTAAAGGGAGTGCGTCGGGTATTTATACTCTCTCTAACGCTGTCTATCTTTATATCCCTACTTATCTCTTTAGTTGTCTTGCTAAACATAAACTGGATTTCCATCGTTCTTCTCAAAGAACCCCGCACCCGGGCAGCCCTTTTTGTATTCTTCCCATGCATTATAGTAATAGCAATCGATTCAGTGCTTAAAGGATACTTTTATGGAATGAAAGATTTTCATCATCCAGCTTTTGCAGAAATAGTAGAACAAATCTCCCGCATAATTCTAGTATTCATTTTGCTAAACTATATGCCCTACTCCTCCGTCACAGCTCAAGTTGCTATCGCATCAGTAGGGATGGGTATAGGGGAAATGTCATCGGTTTTATATTTAAACTACTACTATCGCAAAAAGCCTCGATATCTAATTACCTCCCGCCACACCCTCTCTGCTATCCACATCTTTAATAGTATATTAAAAATAGCAGTGCCTATAACAGGGATCCGCCTTCTATCGTCGGCAATATCATCGGCAAATTCAATTTTAGTCCCAAGAAGATTGATGGCGGCGGGAGTGGCTTCAAAAGATGCAGTAAGCACATTCGGCATCATATCTGGAATGGTGATGCCGCTTCTATTCCTTCCCTTTGCAGTCACTAATGCCCTATCCATGGTAATGATTCCTAACCTTTCAGAAGATATGATTCAAAACAAATGGCCCAATATCCGCAGCAAAATATCTAAAGCTATCCAAATTACTAGCCTAACTGCTTTTCCATCTGCTGCCTTGCTATTTTCTATCGCCCGGCCCCTAGGCATACTCCTCTACAGACAAGAACTAGTAGGAGTATTTCTAGAGCCTTTGGCATGTTTCGCAGGCTTACACGGATTGCAGCATACCTTAGGCGGAATACTGAATGGATTAGGTAAGCAAAACCGAGTGGCTATTCACTTCGTAATCGGCGGGCTCGTCCAAATATTTTGTACCTGGTTTTTAGTAGCTAATCCAAAACTGAAAATCTATGGATTTATAATCGGATTTATCACCAATACCCTCATTGTTTTCACTTTAAACCTTATAACAGTAGTTACAACTACATCAATATCAATACAGTGGACGGAGTGGTTTGTAAAACCGGCTTTTTCATCCATCCTTATGGCATCAGTTTTAAGGCTCTCCTATCTGATGCTTATAGAAAATGGCTATAAAATAGCCTTTTCTCTCCTCTGTTCCGTTATTATAGGCTTTGCTACATTGATAATTTCATTATACGCCACAGGAAATCTCTCCTTTGTAATCCAATCCATAGCACCCCAAAGATTCAAGCCCTATAGAAAATCATAAGACATAAGTTATTATCCAATATGACGATATACATTATCGGATTACTAATAGCATAGGATATTTAATTTATAAAAACACAAAGAAATGCAAAGGTTTTAAAAAAAAACCTTTGCATTTTTATTCATATAGTTGTATAATTATTAACAAGTTGTAAAGGAGGTTTGCTTATGATACTCCAGGAAATTGTCGAGCTGGATAAAAAATATTACATGAATACATTTGGACAACGGCTGCCTGTTGCCTTTGAATATGGAAAAGGTGCTACTTTATACGATACAGACGGAAAAGCTTATATAGATTTTGTTGCAGGGATAGCTGTCAACGTGTTGGGATATAGCCATCCCGCCCTTGTAGACGCACTAACTAGCCAAATTGAAAAACTCCTTCACTGTTCTAATCTATTCTATATACAGTCCCAGGCTGAACTGGCTAAGATGCTGGTTAATAACAGTTTTGGGGATCGGGTTTTTATATGCAATACTGGAGCTGAAGCCAATGAAGGGGCTATAAAGCTAGCCCGAAAATATTTTTATACAAAAGGCGTGAATAAATATGAAATAATTACTGCCCTAAATTCCTTTCACGGAAGAACCTTAGCTACATTGGCAGCCACTGGCCAGGAAAAATATCAAAAGCCCTTCAAACCCCTCCCCCCTGGATTTAAACATGTTCCCCTAAACGATATAGAAGCCCTTAAAAATGCCATTACTGAAAATACTTGTGCCATAATGATTGAAACCATCCAGGGAGAAGGGGGTATTATCGAAGCTACACCGGATTATATAGCTCAGGTTTACAAACTATGCAGGGAAAACCATATCCTTTTGATAGTCGATGAAATCCAAACCGGTATTGGAAGAACGGGCAAGCTTTTTAGCTATGAACATTATGATATTGAACCGGACATTATTACCCTGGCTAAGGGACTAGGGGGAGGCATCCCCATTGGAGCTATTATAGCAAAAGAACCTATAGCATCAGCCTTTGAACCGGGAGATCACGGCACTACATTCGGCGGCAATCCCCTTGCCTGCACTGCAGGCCTAACAGTGCTAACCACTATATTAAATCAAAATTTAATTGAGCAGTGCAGGATCAACGGAGCCTATTTCAAAGACAGGCTAAAAGAGCTCGCAAGTAAATTTCCCTTTGCTGTCGATGTAAGGGGACGGGGATTGATGCTGGGCTTGGAGCTTTCTAGCCAAATCCCGGGCAGAGATGTAGTTAAAATGATGCTTGATAAAGGCTTTATCATAAACTGTGCCGGTCATAACACCCTTCGATTTGTACCTCCACTGATAATAACTAGAAAGGAAATCGACCAATTAATAGATGCACTGGAGGAAACTCTCAATCAAATACAAAAACAGTTTCATTCTTTATAAAATATTTAAATAGTATCGATATATAGTACAGGATTTTATAAAAAATACTAAACTTTATTACTGACATGGGAAGTAGGAGATGGAATATGCCAAAACGAAATGACATCAAGAAAGTTTTAGTCATTGGCTCTGGCCCTATTGTAATTGGGCAGGCTGCAGAATTTGATTATTCTGGCACTCAGGCGTGCAAAGCCCTCCGCGAAGAAGGAATAGAAGTGGTATTGATAAACAGCAATCCCGCCACCATTATGACCGATCTTAACATGGCAGATCAGATCTATATAGAGCCTATTACTCTGGAGACGGTATCGAAAATCCTTCGCAGGGAAAGGCCTGATGGTATTTTGCCTACCCTAGGGGGCCAGACAGGTCTTAATATGGCTTTTCAACTGGCCGATAGTGGTATATTGGATGAACTAGCTATTAAGCTTCTAGGCACTTCCCTTTCAACGATAAAGACTGCTGAAGACCATCAGCTGTTTAAAAAAGCTATGGAAGATATCGGCGAAAAAGTTGCCTTAAGTACTACCGCCGACAGTTTAGAAGAAGCTTTGGCATTTGCAGAAAAGCACGGCTTTCCAATAATCGTTCGTCCGGCTTATACCCTAGGAGGAACTGGCGGAGGTATAGCCTACGATACAAAACAGCTTACTGATATTGTATCTAGAGGGCTAAAAAGCAGCATAATACATCAAGTTCTGCTAGAGCAAAGCGTTGCAGGCTGGAAAGAGATAGAGTTCGAAGTGATTAGGGATAGCGCGGACAACTGCGTCATCGTATGCGCTATGGAAAACATAGATCCAGTAGGTATTCACACAGGAGACAGCATTGTAGTCACCCCCTGTCAGACCCTATCACAGCAGGAATACCAGATGCTCAAAGCTGCTGCCATTAAAATTATCAAAGCTCTTAAAATCGAAGGGGGTTGCAATATCCAATTTGCCCTAAATCCTCAAAATAGCGAATATGTAGTTATAGAGGTAAATCCCAGGGTCAGCCGTTCCAGCGCCTTGGCTTCTAAAGCCACTGGATATCCCATAGCCCGAGTAGCCAGTAAAATAGCCATTGGCCTAAAGCTAGATGAAATCCAAAATCCTATTACTAGGGAAAAATGGGCCAGCGCTGAGCCCTCTATGGACTATATAGTTGTCAAAGTGCCCCGATGGCCCTTTGACAAGTTTACCAATGCCTCTCGCAATTTAGGAACGCAGATGAAAGCCACTGGAGAAGTTATGGCCATCGGCAGCACTTTTGAAGAGGCTTTGCTAAAAGCCATAGATTCCCTCGACTCGGACCTGGATTATCATATTGGAATGAAAAAAATCAGCCAGTGGAGCGACGAAGCTATCCTTGATTCTTTGAAAAACCCCAACGATGAACGAATTTTCGTTATATCCGAAGCTCTCAAGCGGGGCTATAGTATAGAGGATATATCAGATATAACCAAGATAGACCCTTATTTTATCGAAAAGTTAGATAATATCAACAAGCTAAGCAGTGAAATGGAAAAGCAAACTTTAGAAACTATTGATAAGAATCTGCTCTACCAGTGCAAAAGATATGGTTTTAGCGACAACTATATAGCAAACTTGCTCAATGCTTCCGAAGAGGCCATTGTATCCCTGCGTAAAAAGTACGGGCTAAAACCCATATACAAAACGATTGACACTCCTGCCAGCCAATCTAAAGCTGTCTCCTCCTACTATTATTCCTGCTATGATGCAGAAGAAAAAGATACATCCCCTTCCCTAAATAGTAAAATAGTGGTACTGGGTTCCGGTCCCATCCGAATAGGGCAAGGCATAGAATTCGACTACTGCAGCGTTCATTCGGTAAATGCCATTAGGGAAATGGGCTTTGAAGCCATTATTATAAACAGCAATCCAGAGACTGTAAGCACCGACTACGATACTTCCGATGTATTATATTTCGAACCGCTAACCAAGGAATGTGTAATAGATATAATCGAAAGAGAAAAGCCCTTGGGAGTCATCGTTCAGTTTGGCGGACAGACGGCTATAAATTTAGCCGAGCCTTTAGCTAAGGCGGGAGTACCGATATTAGGCACTTCAGTCCAAGATATCAATAGAGCCGAAGATCGAGAAAAATTTCTCCAGCTGCTTGACAAACTCAACATAGCGATACCTCCAGGAAATACAGCTTTTTCCGCCGAGCAGGCTCTTTCCATCGCTCATTCCATTGGATACCCTGTATTGGTTCGGCCCTCCTATGTCCTAGGGGGCAGAGCCATGGAGATTGTATACAGCGACCAAGAGTTAATCGAATATATGGGCGCAGCAATAGAAGTATCAAACCAGCATCCAGTACTCATCGATAAGTATATTATAGGAAAAGAAGTGGAGATCGACGGTATATCTGACGGCAATACAGTAGTAATATCGGGCATTATGGAGCATGTGGAAAGGGCAGGAATCCATTCAGGGGATAGCTTTGCTATCTATCCTACCCAGACTATTTCTCCTGCTTTAAAACAGGAAATAGTAGATACGGCGATAAAAATAGCAAAAGAGCTGTGCATAAAAGGGCTGTTTAATATCCAGTTCGTAATCGATAAAAATGACAAGCTCTATGTGCTGGAAGTAAATCCAAGGGCTAGTCGAACAGTACCTATATTGAGCAAAGTAACTGGCGTTCCAATGGTGTCATTGGCGACAAAAGTCATGCTAGGCCAATCCCTATCTCAGCTGGGATACGAAACTGGCTTAATCCCCGAACCCCATTTAGTTACTGTCAAAGGCCCGGTTTTCTCATTCTCTAAATTAACGGCAGTAGATATCTCCCTTGGCCCAGAAATGAAATCCACCGGAGAAGTTATGGGAACTGACACAAGCTATGTCAAAGCTTTGGCCAAAGCTTTAATAGCCTCCGGCATAAACATTCCTCTAAAGGGAAATATACTGTTTTCAGTAGCTCAGTGGGATAAGGAAGAAACTGCATCTATAGCATCAAAAATATCTGACATGGGCTTTAAGCTCTATGCTACTAAAAAAACAGCCAGTCATTTTCTAAAGAAAGGCATCCCTGTCAACTCCATTGAAAAAAAAGACGCTATCAAGCTTATAAGAGATGGGCATATTGATATGGTCATTAATACTCCAACCCATGGTAAGGAACCGCACCGGGACGGTTTCAATATTCGCCGCACCTGTACAGAGTTTAACATCCCCTGCATTACTTCTCTAGATACCGCAAAGGCTATAGTTAAAGTATTAGAATACAAGGATAAAGAAATAAATATAATCCCATTGCAAAATTATAGAAACATTGCAAGGCGTACATCATAGCAAATAGTACGCCGGCAATGTTTCTCCAGCAAATAAAAGGCTATACCGTAAATATATCCCCCTTAACCTCAACAGCAAACCTCCTAAAAAACTTCCTTTGAAACTCAACCCTATCATCATATATCTTTTTCGAGATATCGTAATTTAGCAGTTCCCTCACTTTACTTATCTGCTTCTCATACTCTTGCTCGTAAATTTCTAAAGCCTTCTCCATGGACAAATCGTGATAAGCATAATAGTGAAAATCCAGCCATACCCCTATAGTCCCGTAATGATCTAGAATATCGGCATCCTGGACTATTTTTATATAATCAGCATAATCATTATCCTTCCTCCTCAAGGTATGGTAGCGAACGATATCTACAATTTTTTTAAGTTCCTCTTCAGTAAAATATTCTTTTAATATCTCCTTCACCAGAATTGCACCATACTCAAAGTGGGGCTCGATACCTTTAGCAATATCGTGGAAATACGAAGCAACCCTAATTACATCGTCATTGGAATCATCATCAGGAATAATCAATTTCCGCAAATTTATAGCCAGCTTTGCTACCCTCTGTCCATGATAATATATAAATCCCTTTTCGCGATAATCATGGGATCTTCTAGCTGCTAAAAGTTCATATGCTAACTTTCTTAAGCTCTCTATGTTATCCATTTTTGTGCCTCCCAATAAAATTAAAGTCGAAAAATTATATTTCCTATTATACATTAATTAGCAGAAAATTAACAGTTCAAATCCTTACATTGCTATTCCCCTATACTTCTTAAAAATTAATAAACTAATTTAATTTTATAATCCTATTGCATTTTTATTCATTTTTGTGTATAATTATAAGCATAAATAGAGAAGATATTCACATATATCTAGATTAATTTAGCATTATATTCAATAGAGAAGGATGTGAATAAAAGTGGATTTATATAACTATGTCCCTGAAAATAAATTCAGCCAGAAGCACTTGTTAACCTTGCAAGATTATACCGCCGATGAAATATATCAAATTCTCCATCTAGCCTTAGTTCTTAAATCAAAACAAAAAAAGGGTATCCCCCACCCTATTTTACATGGTAAAACCCTCGGCATGATTTTCTCAAAACCCTCTACCAGAACTCGAGTTTCTTTTGAAGTCGGAATCCAACAGCTAGGGGGATACGGGCTCTTTTTAAACTCGCAGGATATTCAGTTAGGAAGAGGCGAAACTATCCAGGATACTGCCAGGGTTTTATCTAGATATCTAGACGGAATTATGATTCGAACTTATGCACAGCAAGATGTAGAAGATCTGGCTCGCTACGGCTCCATCCCAGTTATAAATGGATTAACTGATCTTTTTCATCCCTGCCAGATACTAGCTGATATTCTTACTATCTATGAAGCAAAGGGAAAATTAAAGGGGCTGAAGCTGGCCTATGTTGGAGATGGAAACAATGTCTCCCATTCCCTCCTCATAGGATGCACTAAGGTAGGAATGGATATATCAATTGCAAGCCCTGAAGGCTATGAGCCAAAGCCTGGGATTGTAGATTTATCACTGAAAAACAGCAGCTTATCCGGGTCTAAAGTAGAGATTACTAATGATCCGGAAGTTGCAGTCAAAGACGCAGATGTAGTTTATACCGATGTATGGGCCAGCATGGGACAGGAAAAAGAAGCCGCAGAAAGAAGAAAGATATTTGCTCCATATCAGGTTAATACTAAGCTTATGTCCTTGGCCCATCAAGATGCGATATTTCTCCACTGTCTACCCGCCCACCGCGGTGAGGAAGTCAGTGCGGATGTAATAGATGGTCCTAAGTCCCTTGTATTTGAAGAGGCAGAAAATCGGCTGCATGTCCAAAAAGCTGTCATGGCACTATTGATGGGCGGTAATATCAAAACTCTGAAAGGAGATTAGGAGATGAATCTGGTTATAAAAAAGGCAACTTGGGCTGATGTTCCTGCAATCCACGAAATAACTCAAACAGCTTTCGAAAAGTACGCCAAAGAACTGGGACTTCCCGAACAGGTTTCTGCCCTTAAGGAAACCGAAGAAATGATATATAAGGAACTTCAGACTAAAACCATATTAATCGCCCTTTTAAATGGAGAACCGGTAGGCTCCATTCGTTATGAAATTATCGATGATCATATTGGCTATATTACCCGATTTGGAGTCAAGCCCGATATCCACAATAAAGGAATTGGAAGGGCTCTAATGCTAGCAGTAGAAGAAGACGCAAAGCAAAAAGGCGTCACTTTGCTCGCCCTTCATACCGCTTCTAAGATAAGCCATTTAATCCGCTTTTATTACGGAATGGGATTTTATATCCACTCAACCTCCACCGACCGGGGATATATACGAGCTCTACTCTGCAAGGAGCTAGACCAAGAAAATGCCATGCAGCTGGATCTTGTCAACATTAAATAAGCACCCAATATAAATAATATTATTTTGCTCCTTCTTATATTTATTTTCCCATATTAAAAAGCTCCTTTCTGAATCTATATTATAATCTCCATTCAGAAAGGAGTTTTTCTTTCATCTATACACAAAATTTTGTACAGTATCTATTATCTTGCTCCTATTTTCCTCAGATAGTCGTCTAGCATGCCAACCCAGTCAGTCTGAATAATATCAAAGCCTTTCTTAACTAACCATCCCCATCCCTCATCAGGTTTGCCTACAACAGATATATCGTCATTATGTCCTGCAGCTAATTGCCTTTTATAGTCAAAAATTATTCCATTGCCCCATAAAATTTTACCTTTCTTTTTCATAGTTTGAATATACTCATCTTGTGCAACTGGCATGTCCTCAGAGCTGAAAACCAATTCCACACCAATATAGTTTATATTCATCTTCTCGATAATCTCGCTGCAAGTATCTTCTTCAGTGATTATGGGCATATACATATAATTTGGCGCAACTTCCTCTATTTTATCAAGGTATTTCTGTTTTGGTGCACTTTTAAATATTATTTGATCGGACATATTATGCCGCTCTAC
>CALGOY010000088.1 GCA_937960725.1 uncultured Bacillota bacterium | reverse complement strand
TGCACATTTTATTGGTGAATGCAATACAAAATTGTTGCCGCAAATACCAAATTTCATTTGATTATACGACGAATCGAATAATTGCGCGATAGATCAGCTGATTACAAATCTTTTAATTCTATTATTTCTTTGTTATAATATTGGATAAAAAAACTCCAGCAGGCGTTTCCTATTATCTACCACAAAATTCAACTAGCACAATAGATTGATTTGTTTTAATATGGGAATATATGTTATATACGGATGAAATAAATCTAAATCTGCAATAAAGGAGTCCTAAATTATGATAAAGGGGTATCTGAAAAACAATATACTACTGGCTGACGGTGCCATGGGAACCTATTATTCCCAAATAACCGGCAAGGATGCTACAACTCCTGAGTGGGCTAATGTAAACGAGCCAGAAGTCATCAGAGCTATCCATGAAGAATATATAAGGGCAGGCGCAAAGCTCATAAGAACTAATACCTTTTGTGCCAATACCCTGGCGCTTGATATTTCCAGAAGCCAAGCAAAGCAGCTAATATTAAAGGGCTATGACATCGCACAACAGGCCGCACAGGACAAAGAAGTATTTGTCGCGGCAGATATGGGGCCTATCCCTGATATGACAGCTGATAATAAAGAGATAGACCCTGAATTAATTTTAGATGAATACCGCTTTATAGTGGATGTTTTCATTGAAGCAGGAGCCGATATATTCGTATTGGAAACTTTAAGCAGCACTGATTATCTATATGAGATTACCAAATATATAAAAAGTAAAAATACCCAAGCCTTTATTTTAACCCAGTTTGCTATAACAGTCGAAGGCTATACTAGAAAAGGCTTAAGCATTCCTAGCATCGTCAAAGAGATAAAAGCTATACCCTATATCGATGCCTATGGCTTTAACTGTGGCACTGGTCCCACGCATCTTTATCAGAAAATAAAATCCTTTGACTTTTCGAAGGATATAATATCAGTCATGCCCAATGCTGGCTATCCTCAAATTATCAATGGAAGAACAGTCTACGCCCATAATCCCGAATACTTTTCAAACGTCATGAAAGATGTAGCTAAATTCGGTGTAAAAATACTGGGCGGTTGCTGCGGAACGACTCCACTACACATAAGCAAGATGCGAGACAGCCTAGCTGAACTAACAGGAAAAAAAGAAAAAGCTTCTGCCTCCGCTCCTAGCCGTAGAGTTTATTATACTACTACACACAAAAACGATTTCTATTCTGCCCTTGTGGAAGAAAAATTCCCAATTGTAGTCGAGCTAGACCCGCCCTACGACGTAAATGTAGAAAAAATTATGGATAGGGCCGCGGTTTTAAAGCAAAATGGCATTACTGCCATTACCGTAGCTGATTCGCCTTTGGCTAGAACCCGTTTGAATTCTATAATGATGGCCGCTAAAATAAAACGGGAAATAGGCATAGAAGTAATACCTCATTTGTGCTGCAGGGACCATAATATAATTGGGCTAAAATCACTGCTGCTTGGAGGATACATGGAAGGAATACGTAATCTACTGGTCATAACCGGAGACCCTGTCCCAGCAGCGGAGAAAAGCTCTGCAAAAGGCGTGTTTCATTTGAACTCATTTAGCTTCATGGCCTTCATTCAGCAGATGAACGACGAACTTTTCAGCCATGACCCTTATATAATAGGCGGGGCACTGAACCTCAACGTTCAAAACAAAAATGCCGAGATATCTAGAAAGGAACGCAAGATAAAAAATGGAGCACAGTTCTTTCTGACACAACCCATATTTGATGCTGAAGCTATAGAGTATCTAAAGAAACTCAAAACCAGAAAGAAGACCAAAATTTTAGGCGGGATTATGCCTATCGTCAGCTATAGAAATGCCCTTTTCTTGAACAATGAAATTCCCGGGATATCTATACCCTCCCACTATATCCAGCGCTTTAGCCCGGATATGGACAGGCAGGAAGCTGAAGATGTGGGAGTTGAAATCGCAGTTGAGCTGATAAACAATATAAAACAGCATGTAGATGGCCTATACCTAGTAACGCCTTTTAACAGGGTAAATATGATAAACCGGATTTTAAAGGAAAGTTCCCTCCTATAGCAAAATGTGCTGAAAGAAAGGTTGGATGAACATGAACTGGATTAATTTAAAACAGATGATGGATAAAAAAATCATAGTACTGGACGGGGCTATGGGTACCGAACTTCAAAAGAGAGGGATGCCCCCAGGGGTGTGTCCTGAGCTGTGGGTTCTAGAACATCCTCAAGTTCTACTAGACATACAGGAAAGCTATGTAAAAGCAGGGGCTAAGGTTATATACACAGCCACTTTCGGTGCCAACCGTATAAAGCTTGAAGAATTTGGATTAAAAGACAAAGTTAAAGAAGTAAACTATCGGCTGGCCCGGCTGTCAAAGCAGGCAGCAAAGCAGCATGCCCTCGTTGCCGGAAATATATCTAGTACAGGCAGGCCAATCTATCCTATTGGCGACCTTTCTTTTGAAGAAGCAGTAGATGTTTACAAAGAGCAGATAAGAGCCTTAATTGAAGGCGGAGTTGACCTGTTTATTATAGAAACCATGAGCGATATCCAAGAAGCCAGGGCAGCTCTCATCGCAGTAAAAGAAAGCTGCGATTTGCCAGTATGGGTTTCCATGACATTTGAAGAAGGAGAGAGGACGCTGACCGGTACGGATCCGATAACAGCGCTTATTACCCTTCAAAACCTTGGAGCTGACGCGGTAGGATGCAACTGCTCCTCCGGTCCTGATAAGATGATAAGTACTATAGAGAAAATGAAGCCCTATGCGAAAGTGCCCCTGCTGGCAAAACCTAACGCAGGACTGCCAAAGCTGGTAAATGACAAGACGGTATTTGACATGAAAGCCGAGGAATTCGGCCAATACGCCCGGCAGCTAGCACAAGCAGGGGCTAACTTGATAGGGGGATGCTGTGGTACTTCAGCAGAGTATATAGCAGAGATTGCAAAGAACGTGGAGGATATAAATCCCCTGCCCCCATCAAGCCATCAAGGTTCAGCCGTTAGCTCCCCTAGAAAAACTGTATTCATAGGACCGGATAGGCCATTGGCAGTAGTGGGTGAGAGAATAAATCCCACCGGCAAGCCAGCCCTCCAAAAAGCCTTGATGGAAAAGCAGTATAGCCATCTGCGCAGCCTAGCAATAGAGCAGGTAGAAAAAGGAGCTGACCTCTTGGATATCAATGTAGGCATGCCAAATATCGATGAACCCTCTGTGATGGCAGATGTGATAAATATGCTGGTACCAGCGGTAGACGCTCCTCTGTGCCTTGATTCTTCCAACATTGAAGCGATTGAACAAGGACTTAGAATTTATCCCGGCAGGGCCCTTGTTAATTCCATATCCCTTGAAAAAGAAAAGATAGAAAAGCTTCTGCCTATTGCAGCCAAATACGGCGCCATGTTCATACTTTTGCCGCTTACCGATGAAGGAGTCCCCTTAACTGCACTAGAGAGGCAAAAGGTTGTAAAGGAAGTCTTCAACTATGCTTCAAAGCTGGGCTATCAAAAGGAAGACATAATAGTTGATGGCTTGGTAATGGCGGTTTCTTCCAATCAAAAGCAGGCTGTTGAAACTTTAAATCTGATAAGCTGGTGCAGCAATGACTTCGGATGCAACAGCATTCTCGGACTGTCCAATATATCATTTGGACTTCCAGAAAGGGAATGGTTAAATGGAGCTTTTTTAGCAATGGCAATGGACAGAGGACTTACCATGACAATTGCCAATCCGTCCAGCCAGGCTGTAATGAACATCAAAATGGCATCGGAGGTGCTGCTGAATAAAGATCCGCACAGCACAAGATATATAAAATATTTTAAGCAGATTTCTGCAGAACAAGCCGAGCCTCAGGTGGAAATAGCCCATGCTAAATTAGATCATGTAGAAGATAAGAAAAAAGATGCAGAAAACAAAAAAGCAGCCCAGAAAGTTTTCGATGCTGTAGTTAAAGGAGACCGCCACGGCATCGTGTCTATATTGGAAGATGCTTTAAATCAAGGCTTTTCTCCCAAGGCTTTGATGGATGAATACCTTATTCCTGCCATAACTTATGTAGGAGAGCTGTTTGAGAAAAAAGAATATTTCCTTCCACAGCTCATCATGAGCGCTGAAACAATGAGAAGAGCTTTTGAACATATCGAACCCCTGCTTGAAGATAAAGCTGGCAAAGCCGGCACAGGGGAAAAAATAAAGGTAATATTAGCTACCGTCAAAGGGGACATCCATGACATAGGGAAAAATATAGTGGGCCTTATGCTCAGAAACCATGGCTTTGAAGTAATCGACCTGGGTAAAGATGTAAGCAATGAAACTATAATCGAAAAAGCCAAGGAAACTGGGGCTCCAATTATCGGGCTGTCCGCACTCATGACCACTACCATGGTGCGGATGAAAGAAGTA
>CALGOY010000087.1 GCA_937960725.1 uncultured Bacillota bacterium | reverse complement strand
TTCTATCGCAGAGTAATTGACATAGGAATATTTTATCTCTACATTCTCTTCAAAGGCGATATCCTTTAGGGCATTGCCTTCCTCTTCTATTGCTTTTTTGTAGGGTTCTTTAACCCTTTCTAGAACCCGCTGGATAGAATCTTCATCTTTTAGCACGGCTATATCTTTACCATCTATCTGCAACACCGCAGCCTTGACCTTAACATCGATGCTGCTGGCTACGATCTTCTTAATATCGGTCAAGTTGCTTAAAAAACGGCTTTCCGTCATTATCTTCTCTACTTCGATATTCTCATTGAGCATCGTTTCCATGCGGTATTGTTCCTGAAAATCCTGCTGAATGCTATTTAAAATTGCATCAGCCTGATCTTTATTCTCCACAATGCCGATATGCTCTCCTCTATAATAAACGGCATAAGCCTCGATTAAATTCTCTTCTGCTACAGGTATAGAATCCACCGCATCTACTTTAACTGCATTGGTCCCAAGTAAAAATACTGTACCGCATAAAACTACTGCCGCAGTAGGAATCCAAATTTTTTTAATAGTTACTCCCCTCAAGAAAAAATAATCCTCTATTGATTTCTTTATGTTCGCTACAGGTTTTTTCAATTTTTCTATTCTGCTCTTATCTTTCAAGAGGGCCGTAATCTTTTGTATCATATAAATGCCCCTTCCTACTATATTTTCATCGGATTTAAAGATTTTAAGTTTTTATAATCTATTATTACAGAATCTTTACAAAAGTATTACACTCTTACTATAATTTTATTCTACATCGACAATAAATATCCTGCAAAATTTAAAAAAAATTTAATGGAATTTTATAGTAAAAAATAAGGCAGGGTCAATCCCTGCCTTATTAGTCATAAAGCCAGATATTAAAAAATTCATCCCATGATTTTCCCGTAACTTTCAAGCACGCTGCCATAAGGTCTTCAGGCTTTGCGTTTTTAAACCGGTTCGATTTAAAATATTCTCTAAGCGTATCAAAAAACATTTTATCTCCCATTTCCTGTCTCAATTCATGGAACATCATGGCTCCTTTTCCATAGACCAATAAATCATATATAACCCAATTATCAAATTCGTATACAGGGCGGTCTATGGTTTCATCAATATCAAAATCCGCTGCTAATATACCTAATATCTGATATTTACCTTTTGCAATAATTTCTTCATATTTTTCCTGCTCCTCTTCGGGCCCATACCTCTGCCCATAGTACAGAACAGTAGAATATTCGGTAAGAGCTTCATCAAGCCAGGGCTTTTCAATTTGATTATTTCCCACAAGTCCATACCACCACTGGTGGGCTACTTCATGAACAGTAATCAGCTCAAGCCAATCCCGGTTTTCTTCGCTATATAAGCTTCCATCTATCATCACTAAGTTTGGATATTCCATGCCTCCAATAAAAAAATCCGCCTGCACAACTGAAAGCTGAGGATAAGGATACTTGCCAAAAAGCTTATTAAATATCTCTAAGGATGAGGCGGCATAGTCTAAAGCCTCCTCCCCTCCCTCAGGGGTATAGTAGTAGGAATACACCCTGGTGCTTCCTACTTTTTTTTCAGATACTTTGAATTTGTTGCTGGCAACCCAGGCAAAGTCACGGACAGCCTCTGCATTTATATTCCATATTTTGTTGCTGCCCTCCCTCCTTATCTCTTCAGATATCTCTCCAGTTGCTGCAATTATATAATCCTTTGGAGCTGTTATCTCAACTTTATAATTAGCAATATTGCTATAAAAAGGATCGCCAATTGCATAATAGGGATCTAAATGCCACTGCCCGTCATCGTAGACGCAGACGATGGGATACCAATTTGCAAAATTGAAAGTATTTTCCCCATATCCGAATCTGCCTGGAGAATTGGGAAGTAAGACGGAATATTCCATATCGATTCGAATTCTATCATCAGGTTTTAAGGGCTCCTCCAGCATAATTTTTAAAATATTATCGCTAAATCCCTCAATAATGAAATCAGCTGGTTCATCATTTATAGAAATGTGTTCAAATCTTATTTCACCGGGGGAAAAGCCATTGGGATATGCTCGTTCTAGTTCCTCCGGCGGGAAAACTGGTTTATCTTCATAGCGAAATGCATTTGGGTATAGATGAAAATATATCTCCGAAAGCTCTTCGTTTGTATCATTTACATAATCTGTATATTGCTTACAATAAGCCACCTTTTCTTCAGGACTAAATATTACAGATATGCCATATTGGGTGAGTCCTTCGCTTATTTCAGCCAGGCTATAGTCTAAATCATCCTTTGTGAATGAAATTCCTATGTAGATAGCGGATATTACAAGTATTGCTGTAATAATTCCTAGTATTAAATTTCTAACAGCTTTCCGTTTAGCATGGAATAGCTTCATCTAATCGCCTCATTTCCGTATCCTGCTTATTCTTATAATTTATTCTATTCAAATTGAGGCGTAAATAGAAGTATATTCTATCTTTCTATATTCCCTGGAAGAACTATGGTAAAAGTGCTTCCCTGTCCAACGACGCTATCTACCTTTATCTCGCCCCCGTGGCACTTAACAATTGATTGACACAAGGAAAGCCCAAGGCCGTTTCCGGTATCTTTGGTTGTATAGAACAACTTGAATATCTGATCCAGCTTATCCTCAGGAATTCCAGGGCCTGTATCGGTAAATTTAATCAGTATGCACTCATCTTCTTTAGCATATACTAACTCAACGCTGATAGAACCTCCATCTTCCATAGCCTGAATCGCATTTTCTATTATATTGACAAATACCTGCTGCAAGGCATTTTTATCTGCTCTTAGCCATATAAGCTCTTCGGGCATCGATATGTTAAATTGTATTCCATGGATATTTGCTTTAGGTCTCATTATTTCGATAGTGGATCTCAGTATATCATTTAAAGAATGGCGTGTAAAATTCATATTAAAGGGTTTGGCAAGACGCCTGAAATCATCTAATATCCTGTTTATTCGGGAAATTTCCGTTAAAATCTTTCCAGCCTTATTGTTATCCAAGACGCTCTCCAACTGCAATAATTGAATGTAGGCACTGATATTAGAAAGCGAATTTTTTACCTCATGGGATATTATAGAAGCAGTTTTTATAAGTCCTTGTCCAAATTCTGAAAGCATTTCGTTGGCATTTGCCAATTCAATTTTTTCTTGCTGCAGTATGAATTGTCTTTCAATGCTTCGCGCCGCCATCATTACCATTCCAAGAAAATTTTTATTTGCTAGCTGCTTTGGCATTATAAGTGCAAATACTGCCTCTAATTCATTGTCTATATTGTGGATAGGAGCAGCAAAGCTTGCCCATTTTGACAAAGACTTTAGGAAATGTTCTGAGCCGATAATAACCGTAGGTTCTTTAGTATATATGCAAGTTCCAATGGCGTTGTTTCCTATATTTAATTCGCTGTGTATGTATCCCGGCTGATAGCCTATGTCTTCTAGCTCTGGATAGTTTCCATCAACATAAAATAGTATACCTTCATCATTTGCTAGAGCCATGGCAACGTTTTTATTTGGAAGTATTAGCTTCATTTTGGATATGTATTCCTTTGTTTCTTTGATGAGAGAGCTATGTCTTTTTTTAATGAGCTTTAACTGGCAGTCGGATACCCTTTGTAGTCTAGGAAGGTGGTGGGGGGATAAACCTAATTTGATACACCTATCCCAAGAAGCGCGTATATGTTCCCGAACGCCGTCCTCTTCAATAGCTATATTGTTTTTCATTTGGCTATTGTTCTTATTCTGTCCATCAATTGTATAATCGTTTGCAGCATTTCCTATTATTTTACAAGAGTCCATAGCCCTTCCTTCTGGTATTAGCAAACTTTTACCCTCCCTAAGCTCTACATATAATATTAACTATATATTCATTCACAGTAAATTTACAATATGTTCATAGTATATTCATATGACTATTATATCATACATAATACACTTTTATTGTATATAATAAACATTTTTTCGCATGACAAATGCCTTTTCAGAGTATTTTTAAGTGTCATAATATTTGTTTTTTTATTAATTGCACTAAAATTTGTTCCTAAAATGGGCATTTACCAATGCAGTAGATCTGCATTGGTAAATGCGGTAAATTTCGCTTTTCACTTAATATTTCTTGCTAGGGCTTACATAAGTGGTCTTCTCTACAACGACACCGTTTTTGTAAGCCTTTCCAATCGTATAGATTCTATAGTAATATCCACTCATTACATACCATTGTCCGCCGACGCCGCAGTAAGGTGCAGGCTCTCTATTTGTCCAAGTTTTAATGGTTATCCATGTGTTGTCTTTATACTGCTGAAGACGGATTTCTACGCTAAGTTCGTCTGCATTAAAAGAGCTAATAGTACAATCTGCTGTTGCTTTTCCCCACTTGGAAATATCAAAAGAATTTCCAAAGGTCATAATGTAGTCCCACATCGGCCGTATCTCGTAATCCTTTGGTTCAGCTATGTACTCTATGGGCTCTTCCTCGGCCACCGCTGGATTGGGTGAAACAAAAATACATAGAAGCAAAATAGATAAAAACAGAGCGACAAATTTTTTAGGCATAGGAGAAACCACCCTTTCTTTATATTTTTATTTTCCTCCCATACCAATAAACAAATCAAATAGACGATTTGTTACGCTTTTTGGCAAAAATTTATTTATTTTATCAACTCGACGCTTTCCGCAATCCTTATAAGCTCATTTTTATCTATTTTGCTTGAAAGAGTAAATAAAAACTCATCGCTATACCATGCAATTTTAACAATCCCATCTTTTTCTACCAACAAGCCTTCATACTCGTTTATCTTTATTGGTACTGCATCCGCATATTCTGTATCTAATCTTAAATTTGAAATTTCTCTAGACCGTTCTTCAAATAAAATCATTTGGCCAGTATCATCTGAATATACAATAGTATTTATGTGATTATAACTTTCATATCGACTAATAGCAAAACCCTCCGGTATGTAAGCAGGGGCATAAAGCCCTTCCCAATTCGGTGGCACTGTCGCTAATATGTCCTCCGAAGCCTCTGGCTCTTCTTTTATATCTACAGTGGTATATTCCCCCACATCTTCCATCACAAGGTTTAATACTTTTATCCTAATTGCTTCAGCGTTGGCTACAAAAACAGCTGTTGCTGTGAGAATTGCGATTAAAATTACCGCAGCTTTAGACAGTACTTTTTTAGCAGTCTTCCGCCCTCTTCTGGTCTTTGTTTTTCTATTATAGTTGCTATTATAGTTGGCAATGATTTTCCGCATTTTCTCATCCAGTTCCTCGGGAAAATGCATCGGTTCATCCCAACTATTTGCTTCATCTTCTATTTCTTTGATAATATTTTCAACATGGCATAAGCCAGCATATTCAAATATCGTTTCAAGTATTCTTTGTTTTGCTCCTTCTTTTGACGATGAACTCATTTTAGTCCCACCCTTCATCTTTCATTATTTCTCTGATTAGGCTTTGTTTTGCTCTGTGAAGTCTAACTCTTGCATTTTCATGGGATATCCCGAGAAGCTCAGCAATCTCTTTATCTGAATAGTGATAGAAATACCGTAAAGCCAATATATCTGCATAAGGCTCATAAAGGTGTTTGATCTTCGATTTTATCCTATCAAACAATTCCGCATTTACGATTTTATCATCAATAACTTGGCTTTCATCAGCTAAAATATCTTCTACCTCATCCAACATAACATTATTTTGTCTTTTTCTCTTCCTATAGAAATTTATAGAAATATTTCTGGTAACTATAATAACAAAAGCCCTGGTCTTTTCAGATTCGATTTGGTCAATGCCGTCTAAATTATTTAAAAGCCTTATAAATGCAGATTGCACTGCATCCTGTGCCAAATGATAGTCTTTTAGGACACTATATGCAACTCTAAACATATCAAAACGATATCTTTCATACAGAGCTTCTAATTTATTTTGATTCTCTTCTTGCTGTACTGTCGTCAACAACAATAGCATACGGATTCTCCCTTTTAAGATAATATAACATCAGAAAGTCTTTTATAACATAATAATTTTGGATCAATTTTCCATTAAAAATAGTTAAAAAATTAGGACCTTTACTTATGCCTATAATAAAGTAATAAGTCCTTGATATATTATAACACGTTTAGTACAAGTTCCATATACAAAATTAGTTAAAATAATCCTGATTTCAGCAAAATAATTCTATATTATATAAGATTTAAACTTTAATCTGGCGATATTATAAAAATAAAAGAGCTGCAGCGTAAGCACTACAGCTCCTTCGTAATTTGCTTTTTATTTAGTAGAAGGGTTTTCTTCCTTTTCACTGTATGGGAATAAGGCCTGTAGGCCTTTTACGATACAGTAAAATAGGAAAAGTATAAAAAACACTGTACCCATACCTATAAGCATTATTTTAAGTGATTCTAATACAAGATTCATGCTATTGCCTCCTTTATGCCAATAGGGCTAGTAAAATTCCACCTGCAATGATTGAACCTATTTGGCCAGCCACATTCGCACCTATAGCCTGCATCAGAATAAAATTGGTGGGATCCTCTTTGGTCGCCATCCTCTGAACTACCCGCGCAGACATCGGAAAAGCTGAAATCCCTGCAGCTCCTATCATGGGGTTTACCTTTTTCTTTAAAAATAAATTTAGAAATTTTGCAAACAGCACTCCCCCTGCTGTATCAAAAACAAAGGCCAGCAGGCCAATCCCCAAAATAGCCAGGGTTTGCCATGATATAAAAGTTTCGGCTACCATAGTAGATCCGATAGTAATACCTAATAGAAGAGTAACCAGGTTTGAAAGCTCGTTTTGTGCCGCCTTTGAAAGCCTGTCCATTACTCCGCATTCCCGAATGAGATTTCCGAACATCAAGGACCCTACTAGTCCAACGCTGTTGGGCGCTATTATACCTGCTATCAGAGTAACTACTATTGGGAACAGAATCAATACCTTTTTGGATACTTTCGCATCATAGTCGGCATCCATCCTAATTTTTCTCTCTTCCGCTGTAGTAAGAGCCCTTATAACCGGGGGCTGAATAATGGGTACTAAGGACATATAGGAATAGGCTGCTACCGATATGGGACCTAGTAGCCTTGGAGCAAATTTATTAGCAACATATATGGAAGTTGGCCCATCAGCCGCACCTATTATCCCTATGGACGCCGCTTCCTTAAGGCTAAACAAGCCCGTTGACGCTGCCAGTAGCATAGCTGCAAATATTCCCAGCTGGGCAGCACCTCCGAAGAAAAGCATTACTGGTTGTTTGAGTAGGGGACTGAAGTCGATCATAGCTCCAACCCCAATAAATATTAATATTGGAAACAGCTCTGTTTTAATGCCTGCGTTATACAGGATAGTTAAAAATCCTTCCTCTCCTACGGCTGCAGATAGGGGGATGTTTGTAAGAATAGCACCGAATCCGATTGGTAAAAGCAGCATTGGTTCATATTCTTTGCGGATTGCAAGATAGATAAGTACAAGCCCAATTAGAATCATAAGCCCCTGCTTCCAGGTCATGCTTAGTAATCCTTCTAGCAATTGCTCCATAAATATCCTCCTTAGTTTTTATTACTTAAATAAAGACCTTTGCCCGATGGAGTGCCATCAGGCAAAGGTCTTATCCTCAAACTTAAGCGTTATCTCTTGCTAAGTTTGAATCCCGACCGGGTATGTATAGCCATATACCGTATTGACGATCGGGAAAATCGCAAACTGCGACGGATTACTCCCCTTTACCCCAGCCAATAATATAATATATAATCAAGCCCCATGTCAATAGTCCAAACTTGGGTTTTTAGTAAGTTTTTGACCTAATTTACCTGGCAAAATG
>CALGOY010000086.1 GCA_937960725.1 uncultured Bacillota bacterium | reverse complement strand
AAAGCTCTGCCAGTATTAATCCATTGAGGTATTCCCCTCTACTAGCTACATAATCCTCGGAATAACCTCCGGCAATTTTTTCTTTTATATCGGCAAGATAAGCAGATATATCTATAGTAAGTCCTAATTCTTCCACTATTTCTATGTATCTATTTGAAATTATATCAAAAACCTCATCAAAGGGAACGCCCTCCTTAGCATGGGCATGGCATAGATAAAGTAAATCAGTAATTTTCTGATCACTTGAATGCCGCTTGCCAGGGGCAGAAGGCACTATATACCGTCTCTCTTCATCGGCTAATACAATGGATTGAACCTTTCGAAACTGTCCAGCATCCGCAAGAGACGTACCCCCAAACTTTGCCACTTTTATTCCCATTTTCAATTCAAACCTCCAAACTAAACGTAAACTAAACTTTGAATATGCTTATTATATAAATGTGTTAAAAAAAAGTCAAGCTATTCAAAAATGATATTCTATCTATGTTCCTCCTCTTCCTGCTTGTCAAATGCCAAAGCAGCATTGAGTTCCCCGCCAATCAATATTATAACTGCGCTTATATATAGCCAGATTAGAAGAATCATCACACCCCCTATACTGCCATATATCACAGAAAATCGGGCAAAATTATCCACATAGAAAGCAAAGGCCATGGATGCCGCAAGCCAGCCTAGCGTAGAAAAGGCAGCTCCTGGCAGCACTTCCCTTAGTTTAAGCCTACAATTGGGAATATAGTAATAAAGTGCGCTAAATACTATAAATAAGAAAGCTAGCACGAATATATATCTAAGAACATTCCATAAAAATTTGAAAGTAACAGAAGAACCTAATATAGAGATTATTTTCCGCTCAATAACCCCGCCAAACACAAGCATGATAAAAGCAAACAAAATTCCCATAGATAGAATTAACGTAAAAATTAAAGCAATTCCCTTTACCTTCCAAAATGGCCTGCTTTCTTTTTCGTCGTAAGCCCTGTTTAATCCGTTTATAAGGGCACCTACCCCATTGGAAGCAGCCCATAGGGTTGAGATGAAGCTAAAAGATAATAATCTTCTACTTCTAACATTCACTACTTCACTAATCGTCTTATCTATGATATTATAAGCTTCTAGAGGCAATATTTGTGAAAGAGAGTTTAGAACTTGATCGCTGGAGATGGGGCTATACCCAACTAATGTAATCAAAAATATGACAAAGGGAAAAAAAGCAAGTATTAGATAGTATGCAAGTTGTGCCCCTACAGCTGGTACTTCATCTTCCCGAAAGCGGTGATATATTCGTTTTATACACCTTACCAACCGATACATAAACATATATATTTTCCTGCCTTCGTAGCAATCTTTATAAGACAAAATTTTCAAAACACAAGTTCTAATTAATACTGCTAATGCCTGGATTTTTGAAACTTTTTTCCTTGAAACTTTCATATTTTTATGGTAGTATTATAATGTGGAACTTTGCAAAATATATACTATATCAATTAATATATTGCAAATGCCAATTTAAAAAATGTCAAAATCATTTTCTCTGCTATCTACCAATTTATTTAACAATATTTCTACTCTAGTCTAAATTTGCAATAAATATTAAAAAAATTTATACAGAAAGGATCTTGCCTATGACTAATATGACCAAAAACAAAAAACTACTCGACTGGGTAAAAGAGATGGCTGATATGTGTCAGCCCGACGAAATCTACTGGTGTGATGGCTCAGAAGAAGAAAATGAACGCCTGCTTAAAGAAATGGTCGATAGCGGAATGGCCATTCCACTAAATCCCGAAAAACGTCCGGGATGCTATCTTTTCCGCAGCCATCCATCTGACGTAGCTCGAGTGGAAGACAGAACCTTCATTGCATCCCAAAAACAAGAGGATGCTGGTACAACAAACAATTGGATCGATCCCGATGAGCTTAAAGCCACAATGAAAGAGTTGTACAAGGGATGCATGAAGGGAAGAACAATGTATGTCATTCCATTTTCAATGGGGCCCATTGGCTCTCCTATCTCCAAGATCGGTGTCCAGCTAACTGACAGCCCATACGTCGTAGTTAACATGAGGATTATGACCCGTATGGGTAAAGAGGTTCTCGATGCGCTTGGAGAAGATGGAGAATTTGTACCATGCCTGCACTCTGTAGGTGCTCCATTGGAAGAAGGAGAAAAAGACTCCACTTGGCCTTGTGCCCCAATGGAAAAGAAATATATCAGCCATTTCCCCGAAGAAAGAACCATTTGGTCCTATGGTTCTGGATATGGCGGAAATGCTCTGCTTGGAAAAAAATGTTTCTCACTGCGTATAGCTTCCGTCATAGCTCGGGACGAAGGCTGGTTGGCTGAGCACATGCTCATCCTTAAAATTACAGCTCCAAACGGAAAAGTTATATACGTCACCGGTGCATTCCCCAGCGCTTGCGGAAAAACTAACCTTGCTATGCTTATTCCTACTATTCCTGGCTGGAAAGTTGAAACTATCGGTGACGATATAGCATGGATGAAGTTCGGCGAAGACGGCCGGCTGTACGCCATCAACCCTGAAGCTGGTTTCTTTGGTGTAGCACCTGGTACATCCATGGAGTCAAACCCAAATGCAATGCGCACTATTCAGAAAAACACCATCTTTACCAATACTGCATTAACCGATGATGGCGACGTATGGTGGGAAGGCATCGATGGCGATACGCCCGAACACCTAATCGATTGGCAAGGTAACGACTGGACACCAGATTCTGATAAGCCAGCTGCACACCCCAACGCTCGCTTTACGACTCCAGCAAGGCAGTGTCCTTCAATAGCACCAGAGTGGGAAGATCCCAAAGGAGTACCGATCTCTGCTATACTGATCGGTGGACGACGTCCTACTACTGTTCCTCTGGTTCACGAAAGCTTTGACTGGAAGCATGGAGTGTTCATGGGGTCAATCATGGGTTCCGAAATTACAGCGGCAACTATTTCCGATGATATCGGTAAAGTTCGTCGCGATCCCTTTGCAATGAGACCATTCTGCGGTTACCATATTGGAGATTATCTACAACACTGGCTCGATATGGAATCAAAAACTGATCCAGATAAGCTTCCAAAGATATTCTACGTCAACTGGTTCCGCAAAGATGAAGACGGTAAATTCATCTGGCCAGGCTTCGGTGAAAACAGCAGAGTACTAAAATGGATTTTCGAAAGAGTTACAGGAGAAGGCAAAGCTGTA
>CALGOY010000085.1 GCA_937960725.1 uncultured Bacillota bacterium | reverse complement strand
GGCTTAAGATTATCCAGAATATAGATAAGTTCTGTTTTGGGATGGATTCGGTGCTGCTTTCCCATTTTGCCAATGCCAGGAAGGGGGAGCAGGTGGTAGATCTAGGTACTGGGACTGGAATAATCCCTATCCTGCTATCTGGAAGAAGCGAAGCCCGTAAGATATATGGGGTGGAGATTCAGCCTGACATGGCGGATATGGCCAGGCGAAGCGTGTTTCTAAATGGTCTAGGAGATAGGTTAGAGATTGTGACAGGGGACTTAAGGGAGTCCCCATATTATTTGGGAGCGGGGAAGTTCCAGTTGGTTGTATCCAACCCACCTTATAAGAAGGCGGGTTCGGGCCTGATCAATCCCAGCGACTCCAAGGCCATAGCAAGGCACGAAATTTTCTGCACCCTTGAGGATGTGCTGGATGCAGCCAAAAAACTTCTAGCCCATAGGGGACGGCTGGCAATGGTTCATAGGCCGGAGCGGCTGGTGGATATTTTATATGGAATGAGGCAGAGGGGATTGGAGCCAAAGAGGGTTCGGCTAGTTCATGGAACCGTGGATAAGGCTCCGAGTATGGTGCTTATAGAGGCAGTTAAAGGAGGAAAGCCCCATCTTGTGTGGATGCCGCCTTTGATTGTATATGACGATAAAGGGATTATGACCGATGAAGTCAGGGAGATATATCACATAGAGGCTGGAAGCTAGAGGCCAGATATAGGAGGACGGGGCATGGATGCAGGGAATTGGAAAACGAACGGAAAGGAAGGATAATGTGAAACAGGAGATGGAGAAAAAGGGGATGCTGTACCTGTGTGCTACGCCTATAGGAAACCTTGAGGATATAACTTTAAGGGTGCTTCGGGTACTAAGGGAGGCTGACTATATAGTAGCGGAGGATACCCGCCATACCCTAAAATTGTTAAATCATTTTGAAATATCTAAACCCCTTATAAGTTATCATCAGCATAGCGGCCGTGATAAAGCCGAGAGTATTTTGGATTTGGTGGACAGGGGGCATAAGGTGGCTTTAGTTTCGGATGCAGGGATGCCGGGTATATCTGATCCGGGAGAGGAACTGGTTAGGATGGGCCGGGAGAGGAATATTCCTATGACTATTTTACCGGGACCAACGGCGGGACTGTCGGCCCTTGTCCTGTCGGGCTTTCCCAGCAGAAGGTTTGTGTTCGAAGGTTTTATTCCTCGAGATAAGCGGGAAAGAGCTGATATTCTGCAGAAGCTCGGGGAGGAGGAACGTACTATTATTTTATATGAGGCCCCTCATCATCTGTCTGCAACATTAAAAGATTTACTTGAATATTTAGGGAATCGAAAGATAGCTGTAGTGAGGGAGCTGACAAAAATTCATGAGCAGGTATTGATATTTGATTTAGAAAAAGCCATTGAGCATTTCAACCACACTGCTCCCCGGGGCGAGTTTGTGCTGATTGTGGAGGGGCGAAAAAAAGAAGAGCATGATGAAACATTCGAAGGAATAACGATACAAGAGCATATTATTCGGTATATGGAGGCGGGATTATCTAAAAGAGAGGCTATCAAAATGGTAGCGGCGGATAGGAAGATACCAAAGAGGGAAGTGTATAGACATAGTATCGAAATCCCGCTAGATAAGGATAGATAGATTAAATATTGCAAAAAAGGCGGCAACCGGCCACCTCAAATACTGTTATTATGATGACAGATAGATGTTTTATAAGCTTTCTTGCTTAAGTTCTTCTAGACAGTTTTTACAGATATTCTTTCCTTTATAGGTTATAATGTCCCGTGCATCATCGCAAAAGATGCATGCAGGCTCGTATTTTTTTAGGATAATATGTTCCCCATCTACATATATTTCTAACGCATCTTTCTCTTCTATACCTAATGTCCTTCTCAGCTCAATTGGAATAACTACTCTACCAAGCTCGTCTACTTTTCTGACAATTCCTATTGACTTCATCTTGCTACCCCCTCTCTTACAAAATTCGACAAAGAATACACTTTTATACTATCAATTACTTCGATAAAAGTCAACCCTTAATTAGGAAAATTTTTAAAGTTTTTTCTATTATTTACTATATATATGAATTGCAACTTTTGTGAATGATTAGGTTGTTCTAGGAAACAGAAGGATAGCATATGTTTATAAGGATGGAAGCTATAGGGCAAAGGGGGAACACAGGTATTCATGGTAAATGGTATATGGATAGTTTTGATTTTAGCGGGATTGCTTATGGGGCTTGTAACCGGTGAGCTGGAAGCTGTTACCCAGTCTGCCATAGATAGCGCGAAATATGCTGTCGAATTATGTTTTGGGCTGATAGGGATATATGCACTGTGGTTGGGACTTATGAAGGTAGCAGAGGAGTCCGGCCTAGTGGAGGCCGTATCTAAAAGAATGGGCGGAATTATGAGATTTCTATTTCCTGAAGTTCCGGAGAGGCACCCTGCCATGGGGGCCATGACTATGAATTTAATTGCCAATATGTTGGGGCTAGGAAATGCAGCTACCCCCTTAGGAATAAAAGCTATGCATGAGCTTCAAAGTTTGAATAGAAGCAGAGATACTGCTAGCCATGCTATGTGTATGTTTTTGATAATAAACACTTCATCAGTTCAATTGATCCCTACTACTGTTATAGCCCTTAGAAGCGCAGCAGGTTCTAAAAACCCTACGGAGATTATTGGAACGGCGCTGGTAGCTACTTCTATCTCTACTCTTGCTGGAGTTATCGCGGCAAAAATACTGGCTAAGCGGTAAGGGAGAGATGTTATGTCGGAACTTATAAAGACCATCTCGGTATTGGCGATTCCAACCTTCATATTTGTGGTATTAGGATATGGGTATTATAAAAGAATAAATGTATATGAGGCCTTTATAGAAGGAGCTAAGGAAGGCCTGGCTACTGCATGGCGGGTATTGCCCTATCTTGTAGCCATGTTTGTAGCTATAGGCATTTTTCGATCTTCGGGGGCTATGGATTTGGTAATTAAAATATTGACACCGATAACTAATCTATTCGGGCTTCCTGCAGAGCTCATTCCGCTGGTTTTAATAAGACCTATGTCCGGGAGCGCTTCTACGGGTATGTTGGCAGAGATGTTTAAAACCTATGGACCTGATTCCTTTGTTGGAAGGCTAGCTTCTACTATGATGGGCTCGACGGAAACCATATTCTATACTTTATCTATTTATTTTGGAGCTGTGGGGATAAAAAGGATACGCTATACCCTGTGGGGGGCTTTAGTGGCCGAAGTAGCAGGGGTGATAGCATCTGTTATTATCTGTCGCATCGTGTTTGGAATGTGAACTTGTATTGAGAGGTTAGACTTTGAATATGTAGTCATAAAAAAGACGGCTTCCTCTGCTGAACAGGGAAACCGTCTTTAGTTTTATATTCTCTGTTACTTAGGCTGTACGGTTAATATTATTCTCACCGGTTTGCCATCTATCTCTTGGGAGAATATGGAGGACTTGTATTCTCCAGCGTTTTTCTGCTTAATTATCTTTTCTACAAACTCGGGGCTCATAAAAACTTGCAGCAGCTTTTGGTTCTCATCTGCTAATTCTTCTTTTACTGCAAATTCTGCATCTTTTTCATTTAGTTTAGACATTCTGGCTAGATCTATGATGGATGTGTGGACATCAGGGGAAGACTCAATTAGATCAGCCAAGTCTTCCATATCGACATATACCTCTTCTCCGGCGAACGCTTGATCAACTATCTCTTTCAGTTCTTTCGCGTTTCCTGCTGTGTAAGATTTTTCTATTGAAGGAATTCCGACTCCTATCCATAGGATTTCCCTTTCTGTTGAAGAATTTTCATCTGCACCCCTTTCTTTTTTATTTGCTTTTGATTACATGTTTATTATAAATTCGCTATTTAATCGACTTATCAAGATATTGTAAAGAAGTTGTAAAATATAATGTCACTTTGGTTCCTTTACCTACTTCTGAGCTGATCGAAAGTTTCGCTCCATGAAGCTCCGCTATTTGATTGCATAATGCTAGTCCTAGCCCCACACCTCCATCTTTTCGCGAGCGGGATTTATCGACTCGATAGGAGGGTTCAAATACTTTATCGATTTCATCAGGCTTCATCCCTTTTCCTTGATCTATGACTTCCAGCACAGGATATTCTTTCATATAGGCCTTAACTGTTACAGAGCTTTCTGGCTCCGATGCTTTCACAGCATTGTCAACAAGATTTGTCAAAAGCGAAAGCAAGAGCACTTTATCTCCCCATAATTCGCCGAGTTTGTCTTCAAAATGAAGGGATATATTCTTTTTCAGCAGGGTATTTTTCATAGTGTTTTTTAGGTCTGCAAATAGCTTTGAAACACGGATACTCTCTATACTTGAGACCTTTTACCCTATCAGAAAGGCTGTCCTTGGCGCTGATGAATATTACCGGGATTTGAAGCTGGCGATGGCTGCATCATCTTCTACGACAAGCAAATAGGCCAAAGCAACCCCTCCTATAGGCTTTTTCATCCATAGTATTATAGCATGAACTTGTTATCAAAATGTGAAATCTATTGAGGAGAAAAAGCACAACTAACTGCAAAGTTTATACTTTATATTTCGTATCATATATGTTAGAATATATAAATACACTTGGATTTATGGATAATGGATATTTATATATGTATATACAGATATATAGAAATAATAGATATATAGAAAAGTTGGGAGGATACAATGAGGATTGATGTATATGCTACTCCGGATAGTGCAAGGGAGAAGGATTTAAAAGATCGAATGGTTGTTGTAGTGGATGTTCTTAGGGCTACTAGTACTATTATAACAGGCCTACATAACGGATGCAGGGAATTTATTCCAGTGATAGATATTGAAGAAGCAGTCAATATTGCGAAAAATTATGAGCGGGATGCTTTCCTATTGGGAGGAGAGCGTAATGCACAAAAGATTGAGGGTTTCCATCTATCAAACTCTCCAAGGGAGTATACTCGGGATGTAGTTGAGGGAAGGACAATTATAATTACCACTACCAATGGCACTAAAGCAATTAGAAAAGCGTCCGACGCTAAGGAAGTTATTATTGCCGGCTTTATGAATGTAAATGCAGTATGCGATTATATCAGGGAAATTGGAGAAGATACTGCGATGGTCTGTGCGGGGACGGATGGGCGTTTTTCATTGGAGGATATATTGGCTGTGGGAGCCATTATCAGCAAGTTAGAGGATGAGATTCGCCTAGAGCTGGATGATTTGGGCATGGTTTGTCGCTATCTGTATGAGAATAATGAGGACGACCTGGAGAGAATTTTAAGGGGAACCTATCACTATTCCCGCTTAGTAGAGCTGGGATATGAGAAAGATATAGAGTATTGCCTAAAAATGAATACAGCCCCTATTGTTCCAATATATCAGGACGGGGTTATAAGGAATATTGGAAATTTACGTGATTAAACTTGCCGATTTATGGGCAAAATACTCTTGACATAGATTTTAGAATTGAATATATTAATATTAAAATATAGATATGTATAAACGCAATGAAGGGAAGAGTAGGCATTGGGAACTGTCTAATAGAGAGCCGGGGTAGGTGAAAGCCGGTGGCAGGGAGCTTTGCCGAAGATGGCCCTGGAGCGGAGCAGCTGAAGTGCTAGTAGGCTGCTACGGTTGATTCCGTTATTGTAATCAGGTGATGATTGTCACCGGTAGAGGCCTGGGTGCAGTAAGCCTAGGCGAATTAGGGTGGTACCGCGAAGGAATGCCCCTCGTCCCTATATGGATGAGGGGTTTTGCTATATTATCGAAGGGAGGATGAAAAATGGCTGATAAAAAGACATTTTACATAACAACTCCAATCTATTATCCCAGCGATAAGCTGCATATTGGTCATTCATACACTACGG
>CALGOY010000084.1 GCA_937960725.1 uncultured Bacillota bacterium | reverse complement strand
TCTAAACCGTCTAAGAGCTTGCTATCAAGCTCATCTAAATCTGGAATATCTATGTCATCAAGATCTAATTCTTCATCTTTGGCTTCATCGCTATCCGATTCATCATCGCTATAATCTTCACGCCCCTCTATATTCACACCCAGATCTTCTATTTCATCGTCTATATCTTCTTTAATATGAATTTCTTCATCTTCTTCTGATAGTACTCTAACATCTAGTGCAAGGCTTTGGAGTTCTTTAATTAGTACTTTGAAAGATTCTGGTATTCCAGGCTCTGGAATGTTTTCTCCCTTGACAATAGCTTCGTATGTTTTTACACGGCCTACTACGTCATCGGATTTAACCGTAAGCATTTCTTGCAGAGTATGAGCTGCTCCATAGGCCTCTAAAGCCCACACTTCCATCTCTCCAAAACGCTGACCCCCGAACTGAGCTTTTCCACCGAGGGGCTGTTGGGTAACCAAGGAATAAGGACCAGTAGATCGCGCATGTATTTTGTCGTCTACCAGGTGAACAAGCTTTAGAAGATACATATATCCAACGGTAACCGGATTTTCAAAGGGTTCTCCTGTCCGTCCATCGTACAATATAGTTTTTCCGTGCCGCGGATAGCCTGCTTTTTCTAGAGTGTCCATAATATCTTCTTCAGTAGCACCATCAAATACAGGGGTTGCTACATGCCAGCCCAATGCTTTTGCTGCATATCCCAGGTGAGTCTCCAGAATTTGCCCAATATTCATACGGGAAGGCACTCCCAATGGATTTAGCACGATATCTAGTGGTGTACCGTCTGGTAAGAACGGCATATCTTCCTCCGGTAAGATCCTGGAGATAACACCCTTGTTACCATGGCGTCCTGCCATCTTATCTCCTACTGATATTTTTCTTTTCTGGGCAACAAAAACCCTTACCATTTCATTTACCCCTGGCGCCAGCTCGTCGCCATTTTCCCTGGTAAACACCTTTACATCGACGACAATACCGCCCTCTCCATGGGGAACCCTAAGAGAAGTATCCCTAACTTCGCGGGCTTTTTCACCAAATATTGCCCTTAAAAGCCTCTCCTCTGCAGTTAACTCCGTTTCGCCTTTAGGGGTTACTTTTCCGACCAATATATCGCCTGCCCTAACCTCTGCACCTATCCTGATAATCCCGCGCTCATCCAAATCCTTTAGAGCATCTTCACCCACGTTAGGTATATCCCTGGTAATCTCTTCTGGCCCCAATTTAGTATCACGGGCTTCTATTTCATATTCCTCTATATGAATAGATGTATAAACATCGTCTTTTACAAGCCTTTCGCTGATGAGGATAGCGTCCTCAAAGTTATATCCTTCCCAAGTCATAAAACCAACTAGCACATTTTTACCTAAAGCTAGCTCGCCCATATCAGTGGAGGGACCATCGGCAATAACTTCGCCCTTTTTAACTTCGTCTCCTACATCTACTATAGGCTTTTGATTGATACAAGTTCCCTGGTTCGAACGGGTGAATTTAAGCAGCTTATAAGTGTAATCTTTGTTGTCCTTTCCTCGTATTATGATCTCCGTTGCAGAAACTTTTTTAACGACTCCGTCTTGTTCTGCTAATACTACAACCCCAGAATCCCTAGCTGCTTTATATTCCATACCAGTTCCAACAATCGGTGCCTCTGTCCTAATGAGAGGAACTCCTTGCCTTTGCATGTTGGCACCCATCAAAGCGCGGTTAGCGTCATCGTTCTCTAAAAACGGAATTAATGCTGCAGCCACTGATACAAGCTGTTTCGGAGATACGTCCATGAAATCTACCTGTGATCTGTCCACCTCATAGATTTCATCTTTTACCCTCGCCATAACTCTTTCGTCTTTAAAGCGTCCCTCTTCGTCTAGCGGCTCATTTCCCTGGGCGATTACATATTGATCCTCTTCGTCAGCAGTTAAATACACAATTTCATCGGTTACAACCATTCTCTCCTTATCTACTTTCCTATAAGGAGTTTCAATGAAGCCATACTTATTAATACGAGCATAGGTGCTTAAGGAACCGATCAATCCTATGTTAGGCCCTTCAGGAGTTTCAATAGGGCATATACGGCCGTAGTGAGAATGGTGAACGTCTCGAACTTCAAATCCAGCCCTCTCTCGGCTCAGACCTCCTGGACCTAGAGCACTCAGTCTCCTCTTATGGGTAAGCTCAGATAGCGGGTTTGTCTGATCCATAAATTGAGACAATTGGCTGCTTCCGAAAAATTCTTTTATCGCAGCGACAACAGGACGGATGTTAATTAGGGCCTGTGGCGTTATAGCATCTGCATCCTGGATTGTCATTCTCTCCCTAACAACCCGTTCCATACGGGATAGTCCAATTCTAAACTGGTTTTGAAGAAGCTCCCCTACTGAACGTAATCGCCTATTGCCTAGATGATCTATATCATCGATGTTTCCAATTCCATAGGGAAGGTTAACTATATAATTAATTGACGCAACTATATCGTCAGGTATGATATTTCTGGGAATAAGTACATCTATACTCTCCCTCAAGGTCTGCTTTAATGATTCTTCATCTAAGTTTTGATCCAATATCTCTTTCAGTGCAGGATAATAAACTTTTTCGTTAATGCCTACCTCCGCTGGGTCAAAGTCGAGGAAATAACTTGCATCGACAAAATTATTTCCCACTATCTTTAATACTTTGCCATCTTCGAGGCTAACTAATACTTCGTTAATGCCAGAGTTTTGTATTTCCTCTGCTTTTTCGAAATTGATTCTATCCCCAACCCTGGCTAAAATTTCTCCCGTTTCCGGATTTACAATATCTTGAGCACATTTTTGCCCACTTAATCGGGAAGCCAAATTTAATTTTTTGTTGAATTTATAGCGACCAAATCGTGCTAAATCGTAGCGCTTCTCATCGAAGAATAAGGAATTAAAAAGCTGTTTTGCACTATCTACAGTAGGAGGCTCTCCTGGACGGAGACGTTTATATATCTCTAAAAGAGCTTCCTCGTAACTTGAAGTACTATCTTTTTCCAAAGTATTTAAAAGCCTCTCTTCTTCTCCTAAAAGCTGCTTTATTTCAGCATTAGTTCCATAACCTAATGCCCGTACCAAAACTGTAATAGGAAGCTTTCTAGTACGGTCCACTCGAACGTATATTATCTCATTAGAATCAGTTTCATATTCTAACCAAGCTCCGCGGTTTGGAATTACAGTTCCTGAATACAATTTTTTACCAGCTTTGTCAATTTCTTCAGAAAAATATACTCCTGGTGACCGTATCAACTGGCTGACAACTACTCGCTCAGCTCCGTTGATGATAAAGGTTCCTTTATCAGTCATCAAGGGGAAATCTCCCATAAATACTTCTTGCTCTTTTACTTCTCCAGTTTCTCTATTGATTAGCCGTACCCGAACCTTTAGCGCTGCTGAATAGGTTACATCCCTTTCTTTGCATTCCTCTACTGTATATTTTGTTTTTTTATCCAGCTTGTAGTCAACGAATTCTAGCACTAGCTTCTCCGTGTAGTCTGTAATTGGAGAAATATCCCGGAATACTTCCTTAAGGCCTTCGTCTAAGAACCACTGATATGAGCGCTTCTGGACTTCAATGAGATTGGGCACCTCCAGAACCTCGTCTATTCTGGAGTAACTCATCCTGGTCCTCTTTCCCATTTGAACTGGATGTACCATGCAACATCTCACCCCTTAAAATTTATAACCATAAACGCCAAATGCCCCCTGTCCCAGATTTCTATGGATAAAAATGACAGGGAGCATTATGGTTTATTTTTCCCATTTAGATTACACTTTATTCTCTTGCATTGAAAAAAAGTAATTATTTGCAAATTCCATGCTCCACATGAGATTTATTATTCAAATTTTTAACCGAACACGTCTATTAATGCAATTTACAATACTATCATAAATAGTTTAGAGTGTCAAGTATTTTTTTATTTTTCCCAGTCGCCCTGAAAAAAGTCTTTTAAAAAAAACAAAAAGGAACTCTTAACGAGTCCTTTTTGTTTTTAATTAAATAAGTAAGTTAACTTATTTAATTTCTACTGTTGCTCCTACTTCAGTTAACTTAGCTTTAATTTCTTCAGCCTCTTCTTTGCTAACGCCTTCTTTAACTGGCTTTGGAGCATTGTCTACTAGATCCTTTGCATCTTTTAATCCAAGACCTGTTATCTCTCGTACTACTTTGATAACTTTAATCTTTTGATCGCCTGCTGCAGCCAGAACAACGTCAAACTCAGTCTTTTCTTCTTCAGCAGGAGCTGCTGCACCACCAGCTGCACCGGGAGCTGCTGCAACAGCTACAGGAGCTGCAGCGCTTACTCCAAATTCTTCCTCTAGTGCTTTAACTAGCTCTGATAACTCTAATACTGTCATATTCTTTATGGCTTCCATAATTTGATCTCTATCCATTTTCACATACCTCCAATTTTAAATAATTTATATACAATTTATATTACAATTTATATAGTGTAAAAATTATGCTTCTTTCTCTTTTTGTTCTTTAATAGCATTTAGAGCATAGACCAATGCTCTAATAGTGCCGCTAAGCACTCCAACAAGGTTGGCTATAGGTGCATTCATGCTGCCAAGCATCTTGGCAATAAGTTCTTCTCTTGACGGCAATTCTGCTAAAGCTTTAATTCCATCTACATCAATAACCTTTCCATCAACCAAGCCAACCTTGAATTCCATCTTTTTAAATTCTTTAATGGCTTGTGACAAAATTTTGGCCGGTGCAACCGGATCTTTTATACCAAACGCAATAGCAGTAGGCCCTTTTAGGTAAGGGATAAGCTCATCATATCCCAGCTCTTTAGCAGCAATCTCGGTTAGAGTATTTTTGTATACTCTATACTCAACCTCGGCTTCCCTAAATTTTTTTCTAAGCTCAGTAGCTTCTTCTACCGTCAGCCCGCGATAATCAACTAGGATCGCACTACTACTGTTGCTAAACCTATCTTTCAGCTCCTCGACTATCTGGGCCTTTTTCTCCCTTGCTGACATATCAAGGTACACCTCCTTTTAAGAAACCAAGCTATAAACCAAATGCCCCCTTACCGTAAAAATGGCAAGGGGGCAGTATATATCCTGCTTCCTCTCCCACCTCGGCAGGCCGGCAATAACCGTTTAAACCTAAGGTACCTGCTTTCTACGGTAAGAAGCTTTTTTTCTATATCTATTCAATTTCTATCAAAGTTGCCTATAAAGTTATTTATTTGTCAACCAATAAATTA
>CALGOY010000083.1 GCA_937960725.1 uncultured Bacillota bacterium | reverse complement strand
AGTAAATGAGGGTGGAGTAATAATAATGGTTGCAAAATCTAATGATGGCCATGGTGGGGAGCGTTTCTATAAAACATTTAAAGAAGAAAAAGATGTAGACAGGATGATGGAAACCTTCCTTGCGACCCCAAGCGAGGAAACTATCCCCGATCAGTGGCAATCGCAGATATTTGCACGGGTACTAAAAAAGGCCAAGATTATATATGTATCTGATGCGCCAGATGATATGGTTGAGGATTTGCATATGATTCCAGCTCGTACTGTAGAAGAAGCAATCGAAAAAGCGGATGAAATTCTGGGTAAAAAGGATTCAAAAATAACTGTTATCCCTGATGGGGTGTCTGTGATAGTTGTTTAAATCGATAATATATGTAATTGATAATGGGAGGCAGCTTGTATAGGGCTGCCTCTTGTTGAGGGTAGAAGAATATAATGCACCTTCTTTCATAGACTTGCTAGAAATTTGTGCCGTATGATTTATAATTAATATTTTCCTTTTCCGTTTGATCTTAAAGGATGAGAGCATAAAATTGTGGAAATAATGTATTAAATACGATACAATAGAGGAGCAAAAGGATAAGGATTTTATTTGTGTTTAAATCGCATAATTGCGCGGCATAAATGTATTATGGGAAGAAGGTGCTTTTTTCATGGAACTTCCAGAGGATTTAAGGTATGCCATAGAACTAGAATTATCAGCGATATCATATAAAGAGCTTGCTAAGTTAGCAGCGGAGCTTTCCGATAGATATAGGGCTGATAAGCCATCTGCTGGAGGCAGCTTTATAAAATCGCAGAGGGATATCGATGCATACGTGGCATTTCGTATGCCTGCAACTTTTGCGGCAGTATACTCAGCTCTAAATCAAGTGATGGAGTGCCTTCCTAACTGGAGTCCACAAACTTTGCTTGATGTTGGGGCTGGCCCTGGAACAGCTTTATGGGCCGCTTTGTCAGTATATCCTGATTTAAACGCTGCAACCCTCATTGAAAGAGAAGAAGGCATGATAAGGTTGGGAAAAAGATTGGGGAAATATTCATCATCTACAGTTATTCAAGAAGCCAAGTGGGTAGAGGTTGATATTACCGCTAACGATTGGAAGACTTTCCCCCATGATATAGTAACTGCTTCGTATGTGCTGGGTGAACTTGATGAAAAGCATAGAAGTGATTTTATACGGAAGCTATGGCAGCTTACTAAAGGAGTTATGATCATTATTGAACCGGGCACACCGGCCGGCTTTTCCCGCATTAGACAAGCTCGGAAACAGCTTATTTCCGAGGGGGGAATAGTCATAGCCCCATGTCCTCATAATCTATCTTGTCCAATAACCGATGATGATTGGTGTCATTTTTCCCAGCGGATATCCCGTTCGCGTTTACATAGGCAAGTTAAATCAGCTGAGCTTTCATATGAAGACGAGAAATTTTCTTTTATAGCGGTGTCCCGGAATAAGGGAGAAGCTGTTTTGGGAAGGGTATTGCGCCATCCGCATATAAGGAAAGGACATATAAAATTTCAAGTTTGCAGTCTTGATGGGATAAGAAATATAACTATAACGCGAAAAGATAAAGAACTATACCGTACTGCAAGAAAGCTGAAATGGGGTTCAATTTTTCCTTTTAAACAGTGATTTTAGATTGCAGAAACACCTGCCTGACTCAGTCAAGCAGGTGTTTCTTATTTTGACTGTTTATTGCTAAATAATGTCGGTTGATGTGGGATTATTGGCTATGGTAGTATTTATATATAGCGATATTATGTAGTCTTGAATTTTATTAAAATTGCCTACTTATTTATTTAAAGAATAGAAAATTGTGAGGGGTTTAATATGGAGGGGGCAAAAAAGATACTTGAGCTGGAAGCGAAGGGCTGCTTTCAATTTTTTTGGAATGAAGCCAATACAGAACCAAATAGCCCTGGATATGGCCTTATCTTAGATACTAATACAGATCCTCAGCGGGCCAGCATTGCGTCGGTTGGTTTTGGCCTGAGCGCTATAATCATAGGAGTTGAAAGAGGCTGGATTACTTATGATGCAGGATATAGAAGAACGCTGGGAACTTTGAGGACATTGCTCAATAATGTAGAACATCATAAGGGCTTCTATGCCCACTTTATAGAAACAGAGACCGGCAATAGGATGGGTCAATGTGAATTTTCGACTATAGATACCGCTATTTTATTAAACGGGGCTTTGACCAGCGGTGAATACTTTGGTGGGGAAATTAAAGAACTATCAGACGAGATCTACAGGCGGGTTGATTGGAACTTTATTGTGGATGAGGAAAACAATTGGTTTTATATGCATTACTGGCCTGAAATATACCCTGAAGGCCATTCGGGGTTAGGAGGCCATTGGGATTACTATGCTGAACAGTTGATGATGTATATTCTGGCAGCAGGCTCTCCCACTTCTCCAGTAGGGCCTAAATTATATTATAGTATGAAAAAGCTCATAGGCCAGTATAACGGAAGTATATATATCCGCGGCTGGCACGATGCGCTTTTTATTCATCAGTTTTCCCATGCATGGTTCGATTCGGCTAAATATATAGATAGAGATGGGATTAATTGGTTTAAAAATTCTGTAAAAGCGACATTGGCCAATAGGCAGTATTGTATTGATAATCCAGAGGGCTTTATCACTTATCACAGCAATTCATGGGGATTGACACCATGCCTAGGTCCCAATGGCTACAGCGGAAGATATGGTCCATCGCCTTCGGGGCTTATAGAAGAGGTAAATCAAAACGACGGGACAGTACCGCCCTGCGGTGCAGCGGGCTCACTTCCTTTTACCCCAAAAGAGTCTATGGAGGCTCTTAACTACATGTATGAAACATTTCCTAAGTTATGGGGAAAATATGGCTTCTATGATTCATACAACCTTGAGCAAGAACGCCCTTGGTTTTCTGAGCAGTATATAGGAATAAATAAAGGTATTACTTTGTTGATGATTGAAAACTACAGAAGTGGTCTGATTTGGAATCTATATATGAAAAATGAGCATATTCAAAGAGGATTAGAAATATTGATGTTTAAAAATGTCGCCTAACTACTGGCAGAGCAGCACTGAGTATTGTGCTGCTTTTTTTTAGGTTTGGTATGGCAGTCAATCAACGCTAAGAGTTTACAAAATAAATCGAAAATTTAGAAGGATTTTTAAAACTTTTATAGAAATTAAATAAATAGGAATATTTTACTAAATTATTTTTAAGGAGGTGAGAACTTGGAGCTTTCGGCCGTATGTCTTATAGGAAAATTATGCAAAGATAAAATAATCAAAGAATCAGGAGGAGATTATACAAGTATATTCGTTGAAAATCCCAACGAGTCAGGGAACTATAATACAGTGTTGGAGATAATAATTGATAAAGATTTTAACTATGTAGAAACTAGAGTTTCAGAGTTTAAGTCGGAATATATACCAAAATATCTTTACAAGAGAGGCTCGCCTAACGGTCCTGATTTTACTCCTACTGCTAGAATTACAAAGCCAGACAAAACATTAAAAAACAAGATAGTTGGCTCTTTTAAAGAAACAATAAGGAATTATAAAAAAACTCATGATGTAAGCTTTCTAGAAAACATTTTAAACACATTAATTTCAAATCAAGAAAAGATTTTGAAAGATATAGAAAGCAAGCTTGATAGCAAAAAAGATAGTATACTCACTGTGGTATACGATAATAAGTATGTCGGCGATATCGAAATATTTAGAGATAAGCTTAAAAAGGATGCAGTAAAAAGTTATTATCTAATCGATGGAAAAGAGTCTAGAAAAGAAGGAAAATTTTGTTCAATATGTAAAGAGAAAAATAAAGAAGTATACGGGAATGCTAATATATTCAAATTTTATACAGTAGATAAAAGAGGCTATGTAGCAGGTGGCTTTAAGAAGCTAGATTCTTGGAGGAACTTTCCTGTATGTTCCGACTGTGCTGTTGAATTAGAGTTGGGTAAAAGATATTTAGATGAAAATTTAAGCTTTAAGTTTCAAGGCAGAGATTTTTATTTGATTCCAAAACTGGTATTTGAAAAAGACTTACCAATAGTACTGAAAAGACTAGAAAGGTTAAAGGGAGAGATTTTAGAAAAAACATATGAAACTGTTGAGGAATTAATATTTAAGCGGTTGCAAACCTTAGAAAATTATATGAGTTTTGACTTATTATTCTATGAAACAAGTCAATCTGCATTAAACATCAAATTAAGTGTACAAGAAGTGCTGCCATCAAGATTTAGAAAATTATATGAGGGTTTAACTAATGTAAATGCATTAATGAGAGATTGTTCAGCAAGTGAAAAACTGAGAGTAGATTTTAGATATTTAAACGCACTCTTTCCAAGGAAAACTCATAATAGATACTTCCTAGAGGTAGTAGATATTATATTATCTGATAAGAGAATTGATTATAAATTTATCATTTCCCACATTACCAACCACATCATTGAAAGTTTTAATGAGAATGAAGGAAAATTTTTCTACCATGAAACTATTAAATCCTATGGCTTCTTAATATATTTACGTTTATTAAACATATTGTTCAAAGAAAGGGGGCAGGTAGAGAAGATGGAGAAGTTCTATTGGGACATAAAGGATTACGGAAGCAGGGAAGAGCTGTTCCAAAATTTCTTTAAAGAGAATATGGATTTCTTCTCTTCTCCTGACAAGAAAGCTGTTTTTTTAGTAGGCTTGCTGACTCAAAAGTTATTAAATGTGCAAATGGCAAAAGAAAAAAGGGCTCCTTTTGTAAACCGGCTTAAAGGATTAAAATTAGGTCAGAAAGATATTAAAAGGCTTTTGCCCGAAATCCAGAATAAATTTATTGAATATGACGCGCAATACTATAGAGACGTACAAGCTTTGGCAAGCAGCTATCTGATGAAAGCAGGAGAAAAATGGACGATTACAGATCTAGATATACCTTTCTATTTTTCAATGGGAATGAATTTAGAAAGGCATATAAAACTGTCTAATAAAGAGGAGGTTGAAGACAATGATTAATAGAAGTGAATTGATATTTTTATATGACATAAAAGATAATAATCCTAATGGAGACCCTATAGATCAAAACAAACCTAGAATAGATGAAGAGACGGGCATAAATATAGTTACGGATGTAAGATTAAAAAGGACGATAAGGGACTATTTGCATGAATACAGAGGTTTGGAGCTATTTGTGCGAGAGATTAGAGATGACAAAGGTAATGTTCAAGACGGAAAAAAACGGGCTAAGGATTTTGGGAAAGACAAAAAAGAGATAATAGAGAATGTACTTAAGGAATGTATAGATGTAAGGCTTTTCGGTGCAACTATACCGTTGGATAAGGATTCTGCAACTTTTACGGGACCGGTTCAATTTAATATGGGCAGGAGTTTACATAGGGTAGAAGTGAAACGGATAAAAGGGACAGGTGCCTTTGCCTCTGGTGGAGGAAAAGATAGTAAAACTTTTAGAGAAGAATATATATTACCTTACTCCTTAATAGGTTTTTATGGAATTATAAATGAAAAAGCTGCTGAACATACCAATTTAGCACAGGAAGATATAGATCTTCTATTAGAAGCTATGTGGAACGGGACGAAAAATTTAATTTCCAGGTCAAAAATTGGACAGGTACCTAGACTGCTTATAAAAGTCAATTATAAAGAAAATAGTTTCCATATAGGAGATTTAATTAAAACTATCAAGCTAGAAAGCGATAAAGCTGATGAAGAGATAAGAGATGTGGAGGATTTTGTATTAAATATAGATGATTTTATCAAAGTTATGGAAAGCAATAAAGAAAAAATTGATAGTATTGAGTTGAAAATCGATGATAGGCTCAACTTAAACGTTGATATTTTCTCAGCTCTACAGAATGCAGGGATAGAAGCAATAAGGCTATAGTAGGTGATATGATGAAAGTACTAGTTTTAGATTTATGGGGTGATTATGCTCATTTTAGAAAATATTTCACCACGTCTTCACCGTTGACATTTGCTTTTCCTCCAAAGACAGCTCTGTACGGAATAGTTTCTGCCATAATTGGACTTGATAAAAACGAGTATCTAAAATACTTTCAAAATAAAAAGTGCAAGATTGCTATAAGGATTTTGAATCCAATTAAAAAAACCAGAATATCAATAAATTATATAGATACAAAGATAGCAGTAGATATGGGGGGAATAAGAGGTAGAACGCAGGTAAATCTTGAAGTCTTAAAGGATGTAAAATACAGAATATATTTCTACCATGAGGATAATGAGCTTCAAGAAAAGCTAAAAACTTTTTTAAAGGAGCATAAAAATGTATATACCATAAGTTTAGGACTATCTGAATTCATTGCTAATTTCAGTTATATAGGGGAATACCGCGCGAAAGAAATTAACGAAGGAAAAATGGCGGAGATCCACTCTATCATACCATTTAATGAGGACATTAAAATAAAATTTGATAGCGATAGAGAATATCTAAAAGATACTGTATACAATGAGATGAATGAAAACAGGGAGGTAACGGAATATATAAGAGTACTATTTGAAAGAAAAGGAAACAGCATTACTTCAACTATCCCCCACCATCTCCTAGAAAGTGGTGAAAGAATTGTTTTCATTTAAGTTAGAGTCTCATCCAGGTATTCTACTTATTGACCACTTACGAAAAGTTAGCAATATAGGAATAGATATATTCACTAAGAATAAATTATTTAGCGAATACAAAGACTTTATGAAGATTATTCTAGTAACCCACGACCTAGGAAAATCAACAAAATACTTTCAGGAGTATATAAGGAAGAAGAGAAGCCATGGTTTTATGAAAAATCATGGCTTCCTATCTTCATTGATGACTTATTGTCTTCTCATGAGATATTATGATATGGATGTGGCTATAAAGGGTTTGATGATAGTAAAAAAACATCATGGAGATTTAGATAATATTATGGAAGAATTATCAATTAAACCGAGCGAAGTAAAAGGATATAGAAATATTTTGACCAAACAGCTGGAAACTATCGATTTTAATGAATTAAACTATATTTTATCTGAATTTGATTTGGATAAACTAACCAGGGATCAAATAATTGGAGCTTTTGACTATCTTTTTGAAGATATGGAAGCACTATTCTACTTAGAAGAAAGTTCAGAGCTAGGCATGAGGGAATATTTTATTCATAAATATTTTTATTCTATTCTCATATACAGCGACAAAGCTTCTCTTATTTTGGAAGATGTTAATATCAATAAAAATAGGGGAGAAGACTTGTATGCAAAACTAGAAGAATATTATAAAAGATTTGGCAAAAGCACGGATATTATAAATTTAAATAGACAGAGGGCAAAGGAAGAAGTTGAAAAAAACTTAGACAACATAGAGAAAAGGACGCTTACATTGACCTTGCCTACAGGGATGGGAAAGACATTAAACAGCATAAATTTTGCTTTACTATTGAAGGATAAAATAAAAAAAGAGAAAAATGTGGATGCAAATATAATATATTCTTTTCCATTTACTAGTATCATTGACCAAACTTATGACGTATTTAAAAAAGTGTTTGGAGATGATTCGAAAGATGTCGTCAAACATCATTATTTAGCTAAAATTGCTTACAAAGACGAAGAAGATTATTATGAAACTGAAAAAAGTAGATTTCTCATAGAAACCTGGAATTCAAATATAGTAGTTACTACATTTGTTAAGCTTATTGAAACTATTTTTTCCAATAGAAATAGCGAATTGCTCAAATTTAACAGGTTTGCTAATTCAATAATAATCCTGGATGAAGTACAGAATATACCTCACAGATACTGGCATCTAATCGACCAGAGCTTTAAGCTCTTATCCGAACTGTTCAACACATACTTTATAATGATGACTGCTACACAACCTTTGATCATTAAGGACAGTCAAAATCTAGTGGACAATGAGGAATATTATTTTAAGCTATTTAACCGAACGAGGCTAGTCATAGATTTAGAAGAAAAAAGGATAGATGAGTTCATAGCTAAAATTCAAGATATTATAGATAACAATGATAAAATTATGATAGTACTAAATACTGTTAAATGTGCACAGGATGTTTATAAAGCTATTAAAGAAAATAGCTCTAAGAAAGTGCTTTTCCTATCTGCTTCTATTATTCCTAAAGATAGAAGAGAACGGATTAAGCAAATTAAGCAATTAGATGAATACATCCTTGTATCTACTCAGGTGGTAGAAGCTGGTGTAGATATAGATAATGATGTGGTCATTAGGGATATAGGTCCCTGGGATAGTATAGTACAGTGTGCTGGAAGATGTAACAGGAATAACAAAAAAGGATGTAAAGATGTTTATATTTTTAAAATAAAAGAGTCAGGGAAGGTCTATGCAAACTTAGTATATGGGACTTTCCTTATCAGCAAAACTGAGAAAATATTACAAAATAAAAAAGAAATATATGAATCAGAGTTTTATTATTACTCAAAAATGTATTTTGAAGAGATTAATGAAGACAGTAGTAGAGATTACTCCAATAAAATATTGCGAGATATTGAAGAATTTAAGTTTGTAAGCGTCAATAATAAATTTAAGCTTATTGAAGAGAACAACCCATATATTATGCCTGTCTTTATTGAAAAAGATGATGAAGCAGTAGAATTATGGAATAGATATGAGGAGCTATTCGAAAAATATGATAATTCAATTGAAAGATATAATAAGTTTTTAGAGATAAAAGACAAATTTTTATCCT
>CALGOY010000082.1 GCA_937960725.1 uncultured Bacillota bacterium | reverse complement strand
ATGGATAAAATGATGACAGGTTCAAAGGGGTTTTAAAGCATGAAAAAAATCAGTGTATATAATAGCCGGACCCAATCCCCTAATATCCATTGCATCTCGGGATACAAAATGTATAATCAAGCGTTTAATCTGAGCTGGACAGCTATTTCCAATACAGCGGGCAGCTACCTCTCCCTCAAGCCTGACCACGTCGCTTCCACATTCAGGGCAGTATTTAGGCATGACAAACTTTTTCTCTTTCCCTGTCCGCTTATCCTTTTCAACCCGCACTACCTCAGGAATTATATCCCCAGCCTTTTGGATAATGACCGTATCTCCAATGCGGATATCTTTTTCAAGAATATAATCTTCATTGTGGAGAGTAGCCCTAGATATAAGGGAGCCTGAAACCCGCACTGGCTCCAATATTGCCGTCGGAGTGAGTACCCCAGTCCTTCCTACTTGAACTATAATATCCTTTAAAACTGTTTGTTTCTGCTCGGCAGGGAGCTTATATGCAATGGCCCATCTAGGACTTCTAGTAGTTTGTCCTAAAATTTCCCTGTGTCTTAGGTTATTGACTTTTATAACAAGTCCATCAATATCAAAGGGTAACTCATGTCTCTTTTCGCTCCACTCCCGGCATACCTCTATAACTTTCTGCATCGAGTCTGTTTTATATAGGAAGGGGCTGACCTTCAAGCCAGCTTCCCTCATAATATCCATGGATTCTAGATGAGTATCAACCTGAACCCCATCGATGTACTGCAGATTAAAAATAAAGATATCTAAAGGCCTTGAGGCTGTTATCCTGGGATCTAGCTGCCGTAGGGAACCCGCTGCTGCATTTCTTGGATTTGCAAAGGTGGGCTCTCCCTCCAATTCCCTCTGCTCATTTAGCTTTTTAAAGGCTTCCTTTGGAATAAAAACCTCTCCCCTTACCTGCATAGTGTAGGGTTTGTTTAAAACCAAGGGAATTGAGCGGATAGTCTTCAAATTCTCCGTTACATCCTCTCCAATGTGCCCATCCCCTCGGGTAGCACCCCTTATTAGGCGGCCTTCCTGATAATCCAAGGCCACCGACAAACCGTCGATTTTAAACTCTACCACATACTCTACAGGCTCCTCTAGCCTTCCTTCCAGTGCTCTTCTAACCCTGCGGTCAAAATCTATCAATTCGCCCTCGTCAAAGGCATTAGAAAGGCTCAACATGGGGATAGAATGCTCTACCGTTTCAAACTCTTTTAAAGGCTCTCCTCCCACCCGCTGGGTTGGAGAATCTGGAGATTTAAATTCTGGATATTTTTCTTCCAGCTCAATCAGCTGTTTCATCAGGCTATCGTATTCGGCATCTGAGATAACCGGTTGGTCTAATACATAATACTGGTAGTCGTGACGTCTAATCTCTTCCCTCAGCTTTTCTATTTGCTTTTTTATATCTTCAAGTCCCATATAACCTCATCACTTTCCATATATAGTATTTTTTTGAGTATTATAGCTTTTTCAGGGGAGCATATGCTGCCAAAAAGGTCCTTATACCCCCCTGCTCAAATGCAATTTTAAGCTCCTGATCCTCTCCATCCCCAACTACAGAAACGATTGTACCTTTTCCAAACCGGCTGTGAAACACTTTTTCTCCCAGAGAAAAAGTTTGTCCAGCCTGAGCCTTGGAGGGCGTATCCTTAGATGGAGATGGAGCAGCAAAATCGAAGGGAATGCTCCTTGACTTTATAGAATTATTATCTTCTACGCTCAAAAGCATTTCTGGAATCTCACTGAGAAAGCGGGAAGGTTCATTGTATCTGGGGGAACCATACAGGGTCCTCTGCAGCGCATGGGTCAGATACAATCGCTCTTGAGCTCTGGTAATTCCTACGTAGCACAGCCTTCTTTCCTCTTCCATCTCTTGCTCCGAGTCCATAGCACGGGAATGGGGAAAGAGGTATTCCTCCATACCGGCAATAAAAACTACTGGAAATTCAAGCCCTTTTGCGCTGTGAAGGGTCATCATGCTTAAAGCAGCCTCTCCTTCCCCCAGCTTGTCCAAATCGGATACCAAGGCTATATTCTCCAAAAACTCTACAAGTCCCGCTCCTTCGTTCTCTCTTTCAAACTCCCTAGCCGCGGATACAAACTCCTTAACGTTCTCCAGTCTATTTTCTGCTTCAATAGTCTTTTCTTCCTCTAGCATAGCCTTATAGCCTGTGTCTACCAGTAGGGTGGAGATAAAATCGGTAACAGGCATAAGCTCTTTCATCGCTATAAGGTTGGAGATAAGACCGCCAAATTCTTTTATTTTTTTGAGGGTTCTTCCTGAAAATTCATTGTATTTATCTATATCTAGTATCACGCTAAACAGGTTTTCCCCTTCCCTGGCTGCAATCTCCTCCAGCTTGCCTACCGTCACATTTCCAATTCCCCTCTTAGGGACATTGATTATGCGCCTTAAGCTAACATCATCCGCAGGATTGGCAACCACCCTCAGGTAAGCGATTAAATCCTTAATTTCCTTTCTGTCATAAAATCTGAGGCCTCCATAAATGTTATATGGTATCCCATATTTCATCAAAGCCTCTTCGATAACCCGGGATTGGGAATTGGTTCGATATAGAATAGCAAAATCCCCCGGGCTTCTGTTTTCCTTCTCCATCATTGATTTTACTTCCCTGCATATAAACTCAGCCTCTTCCCGCTCATCCATGGCCCTATAAACCCTTATAGGCTCCCCTTGGCCTTTCTGAGTCCAGAGTTTCTTAGGTTTTCTACCGCGATTATTTTTTATAACTTGATTAGCCGCATCTAGTATAGTTTGAGAGGAGCGGTAGTTTTCTTCCAGCTTTATTATCCGGGCATCAGGGAAGTCTTTTTCAAAATCTAATATATTCCTAATGTCAGCTCCTCTCCAGCCATATATGGACTGATCGTCATCCCCTACGACACAAATGTTTTTCCAATAGCTGGACAAAAGTTTAACTAACCTATATTGGGCATAGTTAGTATCCTGGTACTCGTCCACCAGTATATATTGGAATTTTTTCTTATAATAGTCCAATACCTCTGGATGTAGTGAAAATAGCTCTATAGTCCTATTAATTAAATCGTCAAAATCCAGCGCATTGTTTTTTTCTAGTTTTTTCTGGTATAGCTTATATATGGATGCGATTTTTTCCTCTCTATATTGCCCTGCAACCTGCCTTGCATATTCGTCAGGCCCTATAATCTGATCTTTGAGCCTTCCAATGATAGAGCGTATTTCCCTGGGATTGAAGTATTTTTCATTGAGATCTAATTCCTTGATACAATCCTTTAACAAGGTATTTTGATCTTCGGTATCATATATTACAAAATTCCTCGTAAAATTAATCTTGTCTATATCACGTCTTAAAATTCTTACGCAAGTAGAGTGAAAGGTGCTGATCCAAGTGTCTCTCGCCTTATCTCCGATCAGGTCGAAAATTCGCTCCTTCATCTCTTTGGCAGCTTTATTGGTAAAAGTTATCGCTAAGATATTGGCCGGATTTACTCCTCTCTCTTCTACCAAATAGGCAATCCTATAAGTTAGTACCCTCGTCTTTCCAGATCCTGCTCCTGCTAGGACTAGAAGCGGCCCTTCCGTACACAGCACCGCTTCCCTTTGCTGTGGATTGAGTTGGCTTGTAAGTTCCATTGCGTCCTCCTTTGTAACTAAAAAACACCCTAGCGGGCGTCTTCTTTCATTTTTTCTAATCGATCTAATATGATATTATATCCGTCGGCGCCGTATGTCAATGCTCTATTAACCCTGCTGATCGTCGCCGTGCTGGCGCTAGTTTTTTCGGCAATTTCGTTGTATGTTTTTTTCTGCCTTAGCATCTTGGCAACCTGCAGCCGCTGAGCTAGGGATTTAATCTCGTTGATAGTGCAGATGTCTTCGAAAAAACGGTAGCATTCTTCTATGGTTTCTAGAGCAAGAATAGCTTCAAACAGCTGGTCTACCGTCTCATCCTGGAATTTTGAACGATATTCCATCTTATTCCTCCGTTCTTTAATATGTTATAGTTCCAGCATAAACTATCCGTTCATACTGGAACACTCTATCAGCTTCATGCATAAACTATATAAGAAGTCCTTTGAAAGGGGTGCTCTCAAATGATAACATATATTGTACAGCCCGGGGATACCCTCTATTCAATCGCTCGAAGATTTAACGTAAGCATAGAGGCCATCCTGGAAGTCAATGATATTGCAAATCCTAACTTTATATATCCAGGACAAATACTGCAAATTCCCAATAGTGGTGAAGAAGGACCTGAAGGATTCTACTATACTGTGCAGCCCGGCGACAGCCTATACAGCATAGCCAGGCGTTTCAATGCAGATCTACGAAACCTAATTCGATACAATCAGATTCCCCCGCCTTATATAATCTATCCAGGTCAACGGATATTTGTTCCGGGGGTAGAGGCTCCCGAACCGCCAGCCGGAGGAAGGATATACATTGTCCAAGAAGGCGACACCCTATACAGCATTGCACGCCGGTTCAACGTAGATATAGATGAAATAATCCGCCTCAACAACATCCCAAGACCAGATCTCATATATGTTGGACAAAGACTTATAATCCCCCCACCAGCTAGCTAAAGACTTCTATTAATATTTTAGCATACTAAAGTTAATATAACAATTCTAAATCAGATCTGAAATAATAAAAACCTGAGATTACTCAGGTTTTTCTCTTTGATCGTCTTTATCTTTCTCCTTATCGTCTTTTACGACTTCCAATTTAGAAATAGAAACTTCATAGGCTACTTTCTCCACTACTTCTCCATCAGGCATCTTTTTTTGATAAGGACGGCTCTGTATCCTGCCCCATATCCTTATATTATCCCCCACATCTAATTTTTCGCAATATCTGGCGTTCCTCCCCCAGGCAATGGCAGGTATGTAATCCGATTTGTTGTAGGCTCTATTGACCGCCAGCAATAAATCAGTAATCTCCCGTTTTAATGGGGTAGTTCTATAAATAGGCTTTTTACATATAAAGCCATTGAGAAATATTTGGTTGGGATTTTTTATCTCCTCTTCCTTCAAACAAATATCCCTAGCAAACACAGTTAAAATCAATCTATTCTTCCCATCGATAAATTTGTTATAAGATCTCAGTTGCCCTTCAATGACCACCTCGGTTCCTTCGACCAATTCCCATTCTCCCAGCAACCGTTCTGAAATAGTAACTGGTAATACATCTATGTAATTGCTAAGCCGTGGTATTGCCAGCATAAAATTATAGAAACCCTCCCCATAGACCTCATGGCTAAATGTCAAAGGGGAAGCCACTTTACCGGCAACTGTAACCTTATTATTATCCATAATATGCTCCACCATTAAGTTCCTCTCCCTTCTTACTCTCCTGTATCCCGGTAGTAAATCTATATTTGTAATATATCTTTTTTATACATATTCATCTAATCATTGAATTATGCTTATTATTCATTTTTCTTCTGCCTACCGGTATGATCTATATAGTAATTATCTTTATATATAAGCTCAGATATCGGAACAAACTCATATCCTTCGGCTAAAAGGTGATCTAATATCAGCGGTAGGGCCTGGGGGGTATATTTAGCATTATTGTGGAACAGTACAATAGATCCATTTCTCACCTTGCTTGTAACCTGCTTAAACATATGTTCTACTCCATATTCCTTCCAGTCCAAAGAATCCACATCCCACTGTATGGGATAATATCCTAGCTCCCGGCAAGTAGCTATTACGGTATCGTTATAATCCCCAAAGGGAGGCCTAAATAGCTTAACCGCCCTATCCCCTGCCAGCTCTTCTATCTTCCTCTGCGTAGTTTCCAGCTCCATCTTAATCTGCTCTTTACTTAACTTGCTCATGTGAGGATGGTTTGTAGAGTGATTTCCTATCTCATGGCCTGCTTCAGCAATTTTTCTAACCTGATCGGGGTGTTCATCTACCCAAAAACCTACAAGAAAAAAAGTGCATTTTATATTCCGCTCCTCCATAATTTTAAGCAGCTCTTCCGTGTATTGGTCGCCCCAAGCAGCGTCAAAGGAAATTGCAATCTTCTTTTCATCTGTATCTACAGAATAGATGGGAAGCAGCCTCTTATTGCTAAGGAATACCGTTATAGCCCCTAGATCATTGTCTTGAGCGTAGAGAATAGATAGAGATACAAGGAATATAAAAAGCAGTATTCTGGTAGCTTTTCTCCTGGAAATAAAAATGACCCGCACTTTACAATCCCCCCATGTCATGGAAAATACTATATCCCTCTCTAATAGGCTATTTCGATAGAGGGCGAGATATGACTAAATTTTATTGGAAATATGATACTAAAAAAATGCCAGTACAGGAGATAAAACGAGCAATTATGTGAAAAATCTTAAAATTACTATTGCGCTGATGTAATGTCTTGCATTATAATATAAACGTTGTGTATATTTATACACAAACAATTATTAAGGAGTGTTTTTCGCATGGACATGGACAAGTTCCAAATTATTTTTGCAATGATAATCTATATCTCTGCTGTTGTAGTCATAGGCCTATACTACGCAAAACGCGCCAGCCAAAGCAGCCGCAACTACTTGATAGGTGACAGATCCTTAGGACCTTGGATTACAGCCATGGCTGCCGAGGCTTCTGACATGAGCGGATGGCTTCTCATGGGACTACCGGGGGTAGCCTACTGGTCGGGTCTAGGAGAGGCCTTCTGGACAGCCCTTGGCCTTTGTATAGGCATTTATTTAAATTGGCTATTGGTGGCAAAGAGATTGCGGATTTACTCCCATGTTGCAGGGGATGCCATAACTATACCGGACTTTTTAAGCAACAGATTCAAAGAAGATAAAAAAGTAATAATGACCATATCCGCCCTTTTTATATTAGTATTCTTTAGTATCTATGCAGCCAGCTGTTTTGTCGCCGTTGGCAAACTATTTAGCGTGTTATTTGAAATCAAATACATATATGCCATGATTTTCGGAGCTTTATTTGTGGTCTCATATACTTTTATAGGAGGATTTCTAGCAGAGAGCGCCTCGGATTTCATGCAGGGCATAGTAATGTTCTTTGCGCTTACCATTGTGCTTGTATTCGGAATAAGTGCAGTAGGCGGGATATCCTCCATGGTCGGCAAAGCAAAAGCTATCCCTGGCTTTTTTAACCTTTTCTCCACTGCACAACCTAAAGTAATAGATGGAGTCCAACAAATTGAAAATAATAAGCCAGTATTTGCAAAACCAGCCAATTTCAATTGGCTCACCATCGTGTCTACCCTCTCCTGGGGATTGGGATACTTTGGTATGCCCCAAGTGTTAGTAAAGTTTATGGCCATCAACAAATCGGAAAACGTAAAACTCTCCCGAAGAATAGCAACCGTTTGGGTTATCATATCTTTGACTGCAGCTGTAATCATAGGTATAAGCGGTCGGTTACTGTATCCCGACGTTTTTTTGACTCCCAGTTCATCGGAAAGCATATTTATACTGATGTCGACAAATTTCTTTATTCCGTTGATTGCAGGGGTTGTGCTGGCAGGGATACTGGCAGCAACTATAAGCTCTGCCGACTCATACCTTTTGATAGCCGCCTCTTCTATATCCAAGAACATATACCAAGGGCTTTTTAACAGAGATGCCGATGACAAAACAGTACTGCACGTTACAAGGCTTACTTTGCTTGGCATATCCTTTATATCAATGCTTATTGCCCTTGACGAAAACAGCATCATATTCAGGGTGGTATCCTTTGCCTGGGCGGGATTTGGCGCCACTTTTGGACCGATTATGCTTTTTTCACTCTTTTGGGCAAAAACCACCAGGGCTGGGGTCATTGCCGGCATGGTTGTTGGCGGCACAACGGTTTTTATATGGAAACTGCTTCTCAATCCCCTAGGAGGCATCTTTGAAATATATGAGCTGCTTCCAGCATTTGTCCTATCGTGTATAGTTATTGTAGTAGTCTCGCTGCTGTCAAAAGAACCTCCAGAGGAAGTGAGGGAAGAGTTCAGGCTAGTTAAAAAATACAAGGCAGCTTCTTAAGCTGCCTTGTATTTTTTAACTGAAACTATTTTTTACTGATTTGCCGCATTTGGGACAAAAAGCATAATCGTTATCGATCCTAGCTCCGCAATATGGACAATAGTTTATTTCTGAATTAAAGCTATTTTGAGCTTCTACCTTCCCTGGATTTTTATCCCTTATCCAATTATCCGCTGGATCTCCTTCTTCGCTAGAATCTACTATATCTATAATAGAATATCTATCTTTGCCTGTCGCATTTTTATAATGGTAAATCGCTTGAACAATAGCTAATATGACAAATAACACTCCGAATAACGGAAAAATAATCCCGATAATACCGAAAGGAGAATGAGATGCTAAGCTTGCCGTTAGTATTATCCAAAAAACTCCAAATATTACTGCAACTATTGATCCTATAAAAGACATTCTCGATGGTCCACGACCGGGTTTAATTCTTTTCAATTTTATCACCCCAACTATATATAATAAATCATTTTCCTTATCATACCATGTAGTGTCATTATTGGATATAGTTATATCAAAATTGTTCGACTAATTTAATAAAATATTATTCATTAAATTTCTAATAAGTCAACTTAAACATTGGATAATTTTAATAATTTTTTGTTTAAACTGACTCTTTTGTGGTAAATAAATATATGTCCATTAGATAAAAGGGGTGATAACAATCAGCAGTTCAATCAATTACGAACAGCTAATAACGGAGATAGGAAATTGTTGTCTGGGGGAAGAAACTTGTGGTGAATGTGAAAATGAAAAATGCCTTATAGGCTATTGCAAGGAATGTCTATTAACAGCCCTTAAACAGGGAGATGACTTCATAGATGGCGGTATAGAAAACATACCCTACAGCGATGTAAAAATATATGACAATGAAGTCTTGATAGATACAATCGGATTTTTACTCAACCAATGCCGCAACTGCAATCTATACCACGATGAAGAGTGCATTATTAACATAGTCCGTGAATGCTTAGAGATAATACTTTTTGGCGATTCTTTGGAATACAAGGGAAGCGTCCTTCTCTATCTAGGCGATATTAAATCTATCGATAGTGAGATAGCGGATAAAATATTAGAAGCTTACAATAGAAGAAAGGAGATGAAGTAATATGGACAAGAAAGAGCTTGTATTTGAAGATGTTATTGGGAAAACCAAGGGGACGGAACTTGAAAGGGCGGTTAAACAAAATTTTAATGGAGAAACCAGTGAAGTAGGTATTTACTTAGCTTTAGCAAGGCAAGCCCAAAGAGAAGGCTATCCCGAAATTGCAGAAGTATTTAAGACCATTGCATGGGAAGAGGCTGAACATGCAGCAAGATTTGCAGAGCTCAACGGTATGATAGGGGACAACCTGTTTGACAATATCGCTCGAATGCTCGAGGGAGAAATCTTTTCTAATAATAATAAGAAAGAAGCTGCAAACAAGGCAGCAGAGCTAGGGCTGGAGGCAGCAAGGGACTATTTCAACGAGTCAGCTAAGGACGAGGCCCGCCATGCAAGGATGCTAGAGGGCATTCTCAAGCGCTATAAGAAATGAGTTAGGCTGAAAAGCCTGACTCATTTCTTATTATTATAACTATATTCACGTGAATAAATCATATCTGTGCAGTGAAGATAAATAATTTTTTAGTAGACTGAAAAGATTGTCGCAATTAAGTTGACAAAAGATATTCATTCGTATAATATTTAATATAAATTTTATAAAAATACAACAAACTAGAGTAGGATGGTAGCAATGAAGAAAACATTGAAGACCGCACTTATTTACACATTCCCTGTCCTGATCGGATATATTTTTTTGGGCATGGCCTTTGGCCTGCTTTTGCAAAAGGCTGGTTACAACTATATATGGGCATTTTTTATCAGCCTGTTTGTATACGCCGGTTCTATGCAGTTTGTATTAGTCGATTTCTTTGGCAGCGGTCTGAGCCTCTCCGTAATGGCAGCAATGACCCTCATCATAAATAGCAGGCATATTTTCTATGGTCTATCTTTTATAGATAAGTTCAAAAAAATGAAGAAGCTCTATCCCTATATGGTTTTCTCCCTTACCGACGAAACTTACTCCATCCTGTGCTCTGTAGAGTCTCCTGAGGGAACTGATCCTGATAAACTATATTTTTTAATTGCTTTGCTCAATCAAATATACTGGATTGCTGGTTCAGTTATTGGAGCATTGGCGGGAGAGTTAATCACTTTTAATACAACCGGTATAGACTTTGCTATGACTGCATTGTTTGTTGTAATTTTTGTCGAACAGTGGAAGGAGTCTAAAAGCCATATTCCTGCTTTGACAGGTCTGTCTAGCGCCATATTGTGTTTAATATTGTTTGGACCTGATAATTTTATCCTTCCCTCACTACTCGTAACTGTAGCATTTTTACTGCTAATTAAGAACAAAATCCCAGCTACAAACAAAGAAGAGGTGTCTGTGCCATGACCTTAAGTACTTCTGAATCTATTGTTATAATTGCTGTAGTGGCTGCATTGACTTTTTTGACAAGGGCTTTCCCTTTTATTCTATTTGGAAGGAATAAACAGGTCCCTGACATTATACAGTATTTGGGCAAAATATTGCCCCCTGCAATTATTGCCACCTTGGTCGTCTATTGCGTAAGGAATATAAATTTTTATAATTTCCCCAGCGGATTTGCGGAAATAATTTCAATTGCTGTTGTGGTAATGCTCCATCTTTGGAAAAGAAATAATTTGCTTAGCATTGGCGTTGGAACTGTTGTTTATATGATACTGATTCAAAACTTGACCTAAGCTTAAACAGGCTATATACAGATGCTCATAAAAAAGTCCAAGATCTTTACCTGCCTGAAGATCTTGGACTTTTTATTATAGAAAATCAACCTTTTACTGATCCAATTAATACGCCTTTAACAAAATACTTTTGCAGAAACGGATATACGCACAGTACTGGAACTGTAGCTACCATTATGGTTGCATATTTTACAGATTCACTGATCGCCTCCTGATCCATGGCGTTAATTCCGCCTGTCATGGCATTTGTATCGTTTTGAAGAAGTATTTCCCTCAATATGACCTGCAGAGGATAGAGCTCTCTGTTGCGAATAAATACAGAAGCCCAAAACCAGCCGTTCCACTTTTCTACCGCATAATAAAGTACCATAACTGCAATTACTGCCTTCGATAGGGGTAACACAATTCTAGCAAGAATTGTAAAATGTCCAGCTCCATCCAATTTTGCTGATTCTTCCAAGCTATCTGGAATAGCTAAAAAAGCAGTTCTCATAATAATCATATTATAGGTGTTAATCAGAAAAGGGATAATGGTCGACCATAGAGTATTGGTTATTCCTAAATCTTTTACCGTTAAATAAAAGGGAACCATTCCTCCACTAAAAAACATGGTGAAAACAAATAAAAAAGTAATAGGGCCTTTAAGCATCACATTCTTGCGGGACATGAAATAGGCTCCTAGGGATGTCATCATAATATTCAAAGTTACGCCAACCACTACAATAAAAATCGTATTTCCATAACCCTTTACGATCATAGGATTTTTAAATACCAATTTATAAGCATTAAGATTAAATCCTAAAGGTTTAAGCAATAGCCCCCTATGTTGCAATAACCTTGCGCTATCGCTGAAAGAAGCAAAGGCTACATAGAGCATAGGATATAAGGTTATTACTATGATGAATATCATAAATAATATATTGAAACAATCGAAAATTATTTCCCCGGCGCTTTTCTTTATTTTAGCCATAGCTTTCCCTCCCTTACCAAAGACTTGTTTCAGTGACTCTTCTGCTTACCCAGTTTGCTGCTATTACTAAAATGAAATTAACTACTGAATTGAACAAACCTACAGCGGCGCTATAGCTCCAACTAAACTCCAACAATCCTACTCTGTATACATATGAAGAAATAACGTCTGCCGTTTCATAGGTGGAAGGATTATACAGCAAGATGATCTTTTCATAACCTACGTTCATCAACTGTCCTATCCTCAGTATCAGCATTATTATGATGGTCGGAGCAATCCCTGGTATTGTAACATGGATAACTTGCTTGAAGCGTCCCGCACCATCAATCATGGCCGCTTCATAAAGTTCTTGGGAAATTCCACTTAGGGCGGCAAGATAAATTATGGAACCCCAGCCAATTTCCTGCCATATCCCAGATATAATATAAACTGGTCTAAATAATTCAGCTTTTTGTAATATAGGAACTCTCTCTCCTCCAAAAAGCTCGATAAAATCATTTATGATTCCATCGGTAACTGTAAAATCCTTTATCATTCCTGCAACGACGACTAGCGATATAAAATGGGGAAGATAAGATATGGTCTGAACAGTCCGCTTAAATTTTTCGTTTTTTAATTCATTTAGCAACAAAGCCAATATGATCGGCGCTGGAAAGCCAAATAATAGGCTGTAAAAACTGATCAAAAAAGTATTTCTAAATATACGCCAGAAAGAATGGCTGCTAAAAAACCGCACAAAATGGTCAAAGCCAACCCAAGGGCTTCCTAAAACACCTTTTGCTGGAGCATACTGTTTAAAAGCGATAATAGCCCCATACATAGGCTTGTAGTGAAATATAATATAGAAGATTACTACTGGCAAAACTAGCAGGTATAGAGATTTATTGATGAATAAATCCCTCTTCAGCCGCTTGAAAAAGTCAGACCTTCTGTCTGTTCCTGGACCTATATAAACTCTGGAACCGCTTTGTGGCTGTGTTTGCCTTGTCTGCTGCACAACTCCTCTACCTCCTTATGCCATAATATAAAAGGTTAAAATCAAGGGGAAAAGGATGAACAAATTCCTATTCCCCTTTGATAATTGCAAATTATCATTATCGGTTATTATATCTTTCTAATGCATTTTGCTGAATTTCAATAGCGCGATCTATACCCATGCTCTTAATAGTGTTAACATATTCATCGAATGCATCTAAGCTTTCATCACCGAATAAGAACTTCAAGAACATCTCCTCTTTGTAGGTGTTAATCTCATTCATGATTGTAGCAAATTCCTGGCTTTCTTCAGAAGTTGGCGTAATAGGTGGTAGTAGATAATCTTTTGCATCTGTTTTTACCCATGTTTCGATTGCATCCATTTGCTGTGGCAATGCTTGATACTGTGGAAGGTATCGCTTGTCTTGTACGAAAGGCCCATTGTAGTTAGCTCTTACATAAGCCGCTAAGGTCTGGTTCAAAGGACGCCCTTCCGGATCGTTATACAAGATATCAGCATACTTTGGTTCTCCATCCACCATCTCGTAAGATTCGCCTTCAATACCAAAGTTAAACAGCATATGTCCTTCTTCGCTATATGCATAGTCTAAAAATCTTGCAGCAGTTTCAACATCTTTGCAAGCCGTTGTAATTGCAGCTGAGCCGCTCTTTGAGTAAGGGAACTCATAGTTAGCAAATTTGGGTGTTTCTCCTTTGTTCAATACTGGATAAGGTGCCCCCACCAATTCATATTCTGGATTAGTTGGGGTTACGGTCTGCATCCAGCTTCCTAGCCGGCTAGCCGCCCAACCTAAAGAAGCACCGGACTGACCGCCTGTCATTTTTGAGGCAATTTGCTTAGTATCAACAGTTGCAATATCCCGATCAAGTAAGCCTTCCGCATACCACTTACTATACTCTGCTAAAAATTCTTTAAATCCAGGCTCTATATCGCCGAATTTGACTTGACCATCTTCTACATAAAAACCTCTCTTAACGCCGTAAGCCCCTGTAAAAGCCCCCCAATCCAGCATGTAGGCTTCATAGGTAAGAGGTGCTGTAGCTCCCTTTTCCTCTTTAAATCTCTTAAGGGCAATATACCATTCTTCCATAGTTTCCGGTATATCTAGACCCAAATCATCCAGCCAATCTTTTCGGATAATTGGACCTGAAGATACTAACAGTATTTCATCGCCGCGGATAAATGGGAAAACGTAGTAATGCCCTTCATCTGTTTTTACCTGCTTATCTATTTCAGGATTCTCTTTTAAATATCTTGTTAAATTAGCTGCATACTTTTCAAATACCTCACCCAGCTCTAGTATATAGCCATCTTGAATCGCCTTTTCTGGACCTCCAGGGAATGAATACCAATTATATTCAATAATATCCGGCAATTCTCCAGAGGCTAGCATTAGATTTAGTTGCTCCTCCGCCTGCCCTGCTGCGGGATGCTGAAATTCAACTGTAACTCCCGTTCTCTTAAATACTTCTTGATATAAAGGAGTATCAGCTAAATTGGTAAAATTAGCAGCTACGTTTGTGTTTAGATCGCACCAGTACGTTAGAGTTTTATTTCCTTCTATAGGATAAGTGAATTCAGCTGCTTCTGACTCAGTTTCTCCTCCTTGAGCTTTATCATCTGTTTTCTGACCTGCTTGCTCATCAGCCTGATTTGAAGTTTGATTATCTCCCTTGCTGCTACATCCTGTAGCAAAAAGTCCAAATACCATCAAAAAGATCATAAATACAGAAATGATTTTAAAA